>JAZRRV010000247.1:0-3326 GCA_045651085.1 Acutalibacteraceae bacterium | reverse complement strand
TCCAAGTGGTTGGTGGGTTCGTCCAGCAGAATAATATCCGGCTGGCCGAACAGGGCTTGCGCTAACAACACTTTTACCTTTTCTTTGTCCGCCAGCGTGTTCATCGGCTGGTACAGCAAATCGGTGGATAACCCCAACCCTTGCAAAATCTGTCCGGCTTCCGTTTCGGCTTCCCAGCCGTTTAGTTCCGCAAATTCGCCCTCCAGTTCCGAAGCCAAAACGCCGTCTTCCTCCGAAAAATCCTCTTTGGCATATAACGCATCCTTTTGCTGGATAATCTCATACAACCGCGGATTCCCTTGCAAAATGGTATCCAGTACCGAAAACTCGTCAAAGGCGTAGTGGTCTTGTTTCAGCACCGACATACGGTCCTTTTTATCAATAATCACTTCGCCCGAAGACGGCTCCAAATCCCCCGACAACATACGCAAAAAGGTGGATTTCCCCGCACCGTTGGCGCCGATAACACCATAGCAGTTGCCCGGCGTAAACATTAAGTTTACGTGGGTAAACAAATTTTGCCCACCAAAATTAATTCCTAAATCCGATACCGTAATCATAGTTTTCCTCCGGCTATTTCAAAAATCACCCGCCTATTTTACCATATTTTTTTCGCCGTTGCAAGACATCCCGCGTATTCTGTGCAGGAATTTGACGTAAAAAGGCGTGGATAGCCGCCACGCGGGCGGTGTGAAACAGCGAGGAGGCATAAAACCACGGCAATACCGCCACACACGCGAGCATCCATCCCGCGTAATCCAGATACACCAACGTCATAGTGCCAATCCGCCCTTGCATCAGTCGTCGCGAGAGTGCTACCGCACCGCGCAACCCGCCGGTATGGGACAACAAATACGGCACCGCTACCAGACGCAACAGTATGACTTCCACCGCCGCCAATGCCGTCACCGCGAGCAGCAGCCCCAGCCCAAACAAGGTGAGTGACAACAGCGTATCCGTGTACGTCGGAACCCCGCTTACCAACCGCCCGCTGTACACGAACAAAACGAGCGCGGGTATTAAAAACAAACTCCATCCCACGGCGCGGCAACCCCATAATAACACGCGCCACCCTACGGTACGTCCGTAACCGTGGCGGTAGTACCGCCACAATAGCGAAAGCCGCGCCGCTTCGCTGTCGGCAGTGAGCGTTTCAAAGAAAAACGCACGTCCCGCCTTAAGCGGTGACACCAACAGGAGGTCTAAAACTAACACCAACACCGTGTTCAGTGCCGCCGAACCGGGCAACCATAACGGCAGTAGCCACAAAATCCCTTCGGCACACAATACGATGCCTTGCACCGCCGCCGCGGTGCGCTTATGACCGCGCAATATGCTTGCGGCGCGTTTGCGTGTTAGTAACGTCACCTTTCATCACCCCAAGATAGTATGGGCAGGGTGTGTAACGTTTATAGCGTTCCTTTGCGATGAAACAACCGCAAGATGGCTTTACGCAGCAAGTCAAACGGAATCACCAGCGCCGCCATTGCCAAAACCCGCAACAACTCGCCGATTGTCAGTCCCGCCGTGCGAAACAGGGAGCCGCCGTAATAAATCAACCCAATCTGCACGGCGGTTATCAGCGTTAAAATTACCGCAAATGCCGGATTGCGGTGCAAATACGCCAACAAATTCAACCGCGTGGTGCGCGCGTTAAAGCAGTTAAAGATGCCGCAAAAAATGAACAAAGCAAAAAACGCCGTCATCCAATATACCGGTTGGACGTTATAACGAAACAAACCGCGCAAGGGTTCCCATTTGAGGAAAAATACGCATAACGCGACTGTAAACACACCGGTACACACAATTTGGTTCAGCATATAGCGGTTAAGCACGGGTTCGTCCCGCCGTTTCGGCGGTTCGTTCATATATTCTTTTAGCGGCGGTTCGCCCGCGAACGCCAACCCCGCCAAGGTATCCATAATAATGTTAATCCATAACATTTGCATTACCGTTACCGGCGTTTCCAACCCAATGAGCGGGCCGATAACCGAGACACCCACGGCACACAAGTTCATCGTTAACTGGAACACAATGAATTTGCGAATACTCTTAAAAATGGTACGGCCATAGAGTATGGCTTGCGTAATCGAGGCAAAGTTATCGTCTAATATCACAATATCGCCCGCTTGCTTGGCAACCTCTGTTCCGCTGCCCATCGCAAAGCCGACGTCCGCTTTTTTCAGTGCGGGGGCATCGTTCACGCCGTCACCGGTCATACCCGCCACCAAGCCACATTCTTGCGAAAGACGAATCATCCGACTTTTATCAGTCGGTAACGCGCGCGCAATCACGCGTAAGCGGGGGAGTCGTTGCTTCACTTGGTTGTCGTCCAATGCCGCCAACTCGCGGCTGGTTATCACGGCATCTTTCGCATCGTGCGGCAACAGCAATCCCGCCGCGCGGGCAATGGCGGCGGCGGTTTCGCGCCCGTCACCCGTCATCATCACCACTTGAATTCCTGCCGACTGCGCGGTGCGTACCGCCGCACGCACTTCCGGACGCACCTCATCGCGCAGAGCCGCCAAGCCAACCAATATCAAGTCGGTGGGGGAGGTGGTAAGCGGTCGGTCACACACGGCAATTGCCAACAATCGCATCGCGTTGCCTTCTAACGAGCGGCGCAGCGCCGCCAGTTGTTCGGCTTGCGTAAAGGGGCATACCTTGCCATCGCTATCCACGTAACGCGTGCATTTATTCAACAATAGTTCGGGCGCCCCTTTGTAAAACGTTAGGCGTTCGCACGGTTGCCCGTCCAGCGGCGGCAGTGAGCCGATTACCTCTGCCGCCGACCATTTGCGGGCACTGTCAAACGGCAAGTGGTCCTCTACCGTATATTCTCGCATCGGTTGCCGACCGATAACGTACGAAAGCAGGGCTCTGTCGGTTGCGTTGCCGCCTAAAATTTCTCCGCCGGAGCACCGACTTTCGGTGTTGTAAAATCCCGAAATACGCAACAATTCCCAGCGTGTTTTTTGCCGAAACAGTTCCTCTGCACGGTAATACACTTGCCCCTCGGCATCGGCTATCAGCGACACTTCCGGCCGCCCGCGGGTGAGCGTTCCCGTTTTATCGGTAAATAGAATGTTCAAACTGCCGGACGTTTCTATCCCCACCAGTTTACGCACCAGCACGTGGCTTTTGAGCATACGCCGCATATTGGAGGATAACACCACCGTTATCATCATGGGCAGTCCTTCCGGCACGGCAACCACCACCACGGTAAGTGCCAACGTGGCGGCGTGAATGATGTTGCCGAACAGTTGCGTGGGGTCGCATAATGCCGCGGCAATCGCCGGCCACGCATAGCCGTTTTCCATAACAAA
>JAZRRV010000246.1:0-3301 GCA_045651085.1 Acutalibacteraceae bacterium | reverse complement strand
GTTGGTGGTGGCATCGCGCGATGCGGCAACAACGGCACAGAATACAGGGCGCGTGTGCGCCGTGTTGTATCCGGCGCTGACCACGTTACAGTACGCGGTGCGTATTCGCAAGCGAGCGGTTACCGTTACGCCGGATTATTTGGCAACGGAAGGGCGCGTTACGGCGCGGGTTATTGCACACGCGTGTGCGGCACGATTGTTGTGGGTGGTTTTGCACGCGGCATCGAGTTACGATGCACGGCGTTCTCATACAGCAAAACGAGCAGAGGAGGAACAAAAGGATGGAGCATAAAGTACACGATTTAATGGGCGTTTCCATTGACAAAATCCGCGAGATGGTGGACGTGAGCACCGTGGTGGGTGAGCCGATGACGTTGGCAGACGGCACCACACTCATTCCGGTATCCCGCGTGTCTTACGGGTTTGCTACCGGTGGTTCGGATTTGCCCACCAAAGGCACGCAAGAATTGTTTGGCGGCGGCGGTGGGGCCGGTATCAATATCGTTCCCATTGCTTTTTTGGTAGTGTCCGGCGGCAACGTGCGTATTTTGCCGATGGTGGCGGTGCCGGATACGCTGAACCAAGCCGTTAACATGGTGCCGGAAGTAGTGAATAAAATCGGGGATTTGTTCCGCAAAGACAAGAAATAAACCGCCCGTTTGCCGCATATTTTCCAATGAGGTGGGAATATGCGCAAGGTTGGTTGTGTAATAATGACGGCGGCGTTGCTTATGGGTTCGGTTTGCGTACCGGTAGGCGCGGCGCAGGCGCCGCAGGGATTATCGTCGCTGTCGGCGGTGTTGTATGAGCCCGAGTCGGGCCGCGTATTGTATGAAAAAGATGCCGATACGCGGCGTCCTATGGCCAGCACTACCAAGTTGATGACGGCGCTTACCGCGATGCAGTGCTTGGATGCTGCGGCTACCGTCACCGTGCCGGAAACGGCCGTGTTGGTGGAGGGCTCCTCTATGGGACTACGCGGTGGAGACCGATTAACGGTGCGGGATTTGCTTGCCGGATTGTTGCTTTCTTCCGGTAACGATGCCGCCAATGCGTTGGCTTTGTTATCCTGCGGCTCTTTGCCCGCGTTTGCGGCGCGGATGAACGCCAACGCCGCAGCGCTCGGAATGTCGCGCTCCGTGTTTGTTACCCCTTCCGGGTTGGATGAGGGGGAACACGGCTCAACGGCGCGGGATATGGCGCGATTGGGCGCGGCGGTACTGCGCGAGCCGTTGTTGGCAGAGCTGTGCGCCACCAAAGTTGCCACGGTGCACATTAACGGCAACGCGGCAACGCTAAAAAATCACAACCGATTACTGTGGTTGTACAACGATGCGGTGGGCTTAAAAACCGGGTTTACCAAAAAATCCGGCAAGTGCTTGGTGTCTGCCGCAACACGTAACGGCGTTACGCTGGTGGTTTCCACCTTTAACGGTGGGGACTACTGGAACGACCATATGCGGCTATATGAATATGGGTTTGCGCGTACGGCGGCGGTTTCGTTGCCGCTGCCCGATTTGGGGACGGTGACGGTAAGCGGTGGTGTGGCGGCGCAAGTGGCGCTGACGGCAACACCGCCAAACCCGGTGGTATTGGTGGATGACGAGGCAAAGCGAGTAACCTGCGAATGGGAACTGCCTCGCTTTGTGTGGGCACCGGTGCAGGCGGGCGAGCGTTTGGGGACGTTGCGTTACCGGTTGGGTGAGCGAATATTGGCGGAAGTGCCGCTAACGGCAGAAAATGCCGTGAACGAGCGTGAGGCACTCTCTTTTTTGGAAAAATGGCGTCGGCAGTGGATGCGACTGTGGGGCGCACTGATGAGGTAAAGATATGGCATTGGTACGATTACAAAAATTATTGGCGGACCGCGGGGTGGCCTCGCGCCGCAAGGCGGAGGAACTGATTGAGCGAGGGGCCGTTCGCGTGAACGGGCATCCCGTTAAACTCGGTGACAAAGCGGATGACCGTAAGGATATTGTGACGGTACACGGTAAGCGCGTGGCGGCGGTGGATGCACCAGTCTATTTGATGTTGCACAAACCGCGTGGGTACGTCACCACGATGAGCGATGAAATGGGCCGCAAATGCGTGGCGGATTTGGTGAAGGACGTCGGCGCGCGGGTGTATCCCGTGGGTCGGCTGGACCGTGATTCGGAGGGACTGTTGCTGTTCACCAATGACGGTGATTTTTCCAACGCAATGATGCACCCCGCTGCGCACGTGCCGAAGCGGTATCGCGTTACCTTGCGTTCCGCATTGACGGATGAACACGTCCTCCGATTGCAACAGGGCATCGTGCTGGATGGCAAGCGGACGTTGCCGGCGGAAGTGCTGGTCGTCTCACAAGAGGAGGAGACGGTTGGCGGTGCACCGCGCACGGTGGTGGAACTGACGATTTTTGAAGGGCGTAATCGTCAAATCCGCCGAATGTGCGAGGCGCTGAACTTGAACGTTGTCCGCTTAAAGCGGATAGCGTTCGGCGGCGTTAAACTGGGAATGTTACCGGTGGGGAAATGGCGGCATTTAGACCCGCGCGAAGTTCGCACGTTGGTGATGGCTTCTCAGGTGGAAAAGAAAATTGCCGCGGCGTATATCAAAAGCGGAAAAGGACGGCGATAGTATGTTCACGATATTACCGGCTGACGAGCAAAAAACGGCGGCATTGGCGCAACGCGAGCGGGTGGAAATGCCGGTAGCGGCTATGGTGCTGACGGTGGAAAATGAGGAGTGCGGCTATGCGCTCTTTGCCATACAGCGCGATTGCGTTACGGTGCTTTGTTTACGTGCGCCGGATGAGACGTGGGCGGAATGGGTGTTGCGTGCGGTTCTTAACGCCGCCGCCAACCGCGGCGCGGTGGATGCGCGCTTTTCGGATTCTACGTGGTTTCCGTTGGTAAAACGGTTGGGATTTGCGTTGTGCAATAGCGAATACACCGTGTTTATTGCCGACTTTTTCAACCGCCCGTGTTGTGGCAACTAAAAGTAAAAAGAAAAAGACAAATTGTTTGATTTTTATGGCGCAAAGTACTTGTTTTTTACGGTATTTTGCGCTATACTATTTTATGGAAAATTAGGATGGAGTAGGTTGGCTTTTTGCTTTCAAAATGATGGGTAAAAAACCGCGTGAACACGTTTTTGGAGGAAACAGTATGAGCAAACAAGCGTCCGAGGCACGGCGGTGTCTGGAACAATTTTTTGATGCAGGCACCTTTGTGGAAATCGACCGCCTGATGCGTGATGGCGAGAGCGACGTTCCCGTAGTGTGTGGGTACGGTTTAGTAAACGATGCTCCGGTGTATGC
>JAZRRV010000245.1:0-6412 GCA_045651085.1 Acutalibacteraceae bacterium | reverse complement strand
CACCACGTCCCGCAACGCGGTTTCATACCACGCCGCACCTGCCAGCGTTACTACCGCACACAAAACCGCGGTAAGTAACATCACCCACCGGCTATGAAACAACCGCCAACTGGCGGCCACCACCGCACACGCGGCAAAAATACCCGCCGTTACGTACGGGTCGCTAAACGAAATGACTGCCAGCGGAAACGAGCTAAGCCATTCCCCGCACCACAGCATAAAGCGGGACAGCACACCCGCTATCCACAGCAAGGGACGGTACACAAATTCCGCATTCGGCACAAAGGCAAGCGCCGCCGCCAACCCCGCCAGCAACACGCCGTCTGCCGCCAGTGACATCAGCAAATTCGCCGGCACACTCATAAGGGATAAGTAACCGAAAAAGACCAGCATAATCGGCAAGGTTGCCACCGTGGCCGCCAGTGAAACGGCAACCGCCGCGCAGGCGTACTCCCACACGCGTTTCCACACGCCGCCAACCGGCACGCGGAGCAGCCGTTCCCGTATCGCGGGCGACAAAAACAACAAGCCAAACGTGGCAGAAAACGATAACAACAATCCCACGTCGTACGCGGCAAACGGGTTGTCCGCCAGCAGTAAAATGAGTGCCAACCCCAGTGAGGTACGCGCATCGGCTTGGCGACGTAAGCAACTGCCGCCCACCACCAGCAAGCACATCACTGCCGAACGTGTCACGGCGGGTTCAAACCCCACCAGCGCACAAAACAGACACACCGCCGCCATACACAGTAATCCACGCGGCACACGCGGTACCCGACACCGTTTAAGCAACGCCAGCAACACCTTGGTTACCACCGCCAAATGCATACCGGATACGGAAAAGATATGCGTAACACCGCAAGCGGCAAACGCTTCGTCCGCTTGTTCAGATAAATGCGTATCCTCCCCAAAAGCAATACCGCTAATCACCGCGCCCGCGTCCCCGCTTACCAGTGCACGAATCCGCGCCACTGCGGCACGCCGCCAGTCGGCTAAAATCGCCCAAACAGGCGGTGACCCCGCCGTTACTTTCCAACTCGTTTCATCGGTATGCACCGCCCGTGCGGCAATCCATACCCCGCTCGCCTTGCTTTGATGCAACGACAAGCCCGTAACGGATAACGATTCTATCTTCACCGTGGCTTGTACCACGTCGTACGCTTTTAGTGCCAAACCATCCGGCTCGTTCCATAACCACAACCGTGTGCCCGCGGGCAAATCGCCGGAAAGCACCTCCACTTCCCGCCGATACGGCGCATCGCACACCTGCATACATAGGGTAACTTCCTTGCCAACCCATTGTTGCAACGGTTGATAATGCTGTGTTTCCCGGTGTGTGAGCAAAGCCGATGCCGCCACCACGGTGACCAGTGCCAACCACGCCGCCCCGCGCTGTCGCCAAGCAGGAACGGCTAGTAACACCACCGTTCCCAACACGCCGATACCCACTGCCAGCGGCCAAAGCCACGGCAGCACCCACACGCCGACCAAACACGTACATAACCATGTGAGCCCGATGACCCACAGCGGCCGAACCAGCCGCGGAATCATCCCTTCTTTTTAGCGGCTTCCTTCATGCGCAACTCGCGCGACAAAATACGCTTGCGCAACCGAATGGAATGCGGCGTAACCTCCACTAACTCGTCATCATTGATAAATTCCAGCGATTGTTCCAGCGACAATACCGTCGGCGGAGTCAGACGCAACGCCTCGTCCGAACCGGCGGCACGCATATTCGTAACGTGCTTTTTCTTGCACACGTTCACCACAATATCCTCGTTTTTCGGGGATTGACCCACAATCATTCCCTCGTACACCGGCACGGCGGGCCCCACAAACAACGCCCCACGGTCCTGTGCGTTAAACAAGCCGTATCCGCTGGTTTCGCCGGTCTCAAACACCACAAGCGACCCTTGCACCCGTTGCGGAATATCGCCTTTATACGGCTCGTACCCGTCAAACACACTGTTCATAATGCCGTTGCCGTTGGTATCGGTTAAAAATTGCTGACGATACCCCATTAACCCGCGCGAGGGAATGCGAAATTCCAAATGACTCATTCCCGTGTCCCGCGTGCCCATATTCACAATTTCCGCTTTACGGTTGCCCAGTTTTTCCATAACGGCGCCCACGTAATCGCCCGGCACCTCAATCATCAGCAACTCCATCGGCTCCAAGCGATTGCCGTTTTCATCCTGCTTGTAAATCACCTGCGGGCGGCTCACGGCAAACTCATACCCCTGCCGCCGCATCGTTTCAATCAAAATGGACAAATGCAGTTCCCCGCGGCCGGATACCTCAAACGCATCCGTCGTCTCGGTCTCGCGCACCCGCATACTCACGTTGGTTTCCACCTCTTTGAACAGGCGGTCACGCAAATTGCGCGAGGTAACAAATTTCCCCTCGCGGCCCGCAAACGGACTGTTATTCACCATAAACACCATGGAAATGGTGGGTTCGTCAATGCGTACAAACGGCAACGGCTCCACACACAACGGGTCACACACCGTTTCACCAATATTCAAATCCGCAATACCCGTCACGGCAATCAAGTCGCCCACGGTGGCGGTTTCGTGCTCCACGCGGTGCAACCCCTCAAACTGGAACAACTTGCCAATGCGGCAATTTTGCGTGGTGCCGTCGGCGCGGCACAGCGTTACCGCTTGCCCGTTTTTCACACAGCCGCGTTCCACACGACCCACGCCGATACGCCCCACATAGTCATCGTAATCAATGTTGCAAAACAAAATTTGAAGCGGCGCCTCCACGTCACCCGTGGGTGCGGGCACGTGCTCTAAAATCGCCTCAAACAACGGTTCCATCGTCCCCTCGCGCACGTCGGGGTCAAGCGAAGAATACCCATCGCGGCCGGAAGCGTACACCACGGGAAAATCCAACTGGTCCTCATCCGCTCCCAGTTCAATAAACAAATCCAGCAACTCGTCAATCACTTCGGCAGGACGTGCGCCGTCGCGGTCAATTTTGTTAATAACCACCACCGGCTGTTTGCCCAGACCCAGCGCTTTTTTCAGCACAAAACGCGTTTGCGGCATACACCCCTCAAACGCATCCACCAACAGCAGCACGCCATCCACCATTGTCAAAATACGCTCTACCTCACCGCCGAAATCGGCGTGACCGGGCGTGTCCACAATGTTGATTTTGGTATCCTTATACATCACGGCCGTGTTTTTCGACAAAATGGTAATGCCGCGTTCGCGTTCCAAATCGTTGGAATCCATCACCCGTTCCGAAACTTGCTCATTGGCGCGAAACACGCCGCTTTGCCGCAGCATTTGGTCCACCAGCGTGGTTTTACCGTGGCCTACGTGAGCAATAATGGCAATGTTGCGTAACTTTTGTTGTGTACTCATACTTTCTAATGCCTGCCTTTGAAAAATCCTAACAATTTACTATACCATATTCTTGTCAATTCGACAAGCCGTACTCGCATATTTCTTCAAAACGTAACCTTGTTTTTCCGTCCCGCGTCACGGTATCCAAAAATTCGCCCAACGGGCGCACCCACACCGCGCCCTCGCCGTACAAAGCGCGGTACACCACCAACGGCTCCAGCGTTTCACAGTGCCGTGCCACGGCAATCACCTCATAGCAATTGCCCTTAAAATGGCGGTAACGCCCGCCGATATGTATTTCTCGTTCCATAACTTCCCTCTTTTAATAATACCGCAACGGATTCACCGCGCGTCCGCTCACTTGAACTTCAAAATGTAGGTGCGGCGAGGTACTGCGCCCCGTGTTGCCTACCAGAGCAATGCGTTGACCCTGCTTTACAATATCCCCCGGCTGCACCAGCAACTCACTGCAATGCGCATACAAAGTCTGGTACCCGCCGCCGTGGTCAATCACCACGTATTTGCCGTACGACCAGTACGAAGTCCCCTTGCGTTCCGCCGCAATAATGACGCGACCACCGTCCGCGGCAACAATCTCCTCGCCGGTCATATCTTTTTTCCAAATATCAACACCGCGGTGTCGCACCCCCGACATACTGTACGGCTGATGTACGTACCGCGTGCAGGTCACGGGCCAAATAAACCGCCCCGTGGCATACGGCCCGCCTTTGTAATCCTTTTTGCTGGGTTTGTTTTTGGTGCCGTACGCCACTACCTGTGTCACCGGTTCCTTAATGGTTTCGGAAGCGGTAATCACGCAGGAAAGTTCCTCGCCGTCCAAATACGTGGCGGTGGCGGTAATCAAATTTATCCCGTTTTCACCGTTCACGCGCACCCGCTCTGTTCCCTTGTACAGCGAAGCGTCCTCCACGCGGCGCGTGGTAAACGGCACTTCTGCCTCATACTGAATGGTACCGGACATCAACACGCTCAAATGCTCCTCGGCATCGGCATCCAGTACGCGCTCTTTCATTGCCTCGGCGGTATACACCGTGGATTCGGGGTACAACCCGTCCACCAACTCCACCGTTTCAAAAAACGAGGCGGTAATCCCCGGTTTGTCGGCACAACTTTCTTCCAAAATATCATCCAGCATCCGTTGCCCGCTGCGCCGATTGCCGAAAGCGCCGCGAAACACGCCGTTAATATACAACCCGCATGCTTCCGACAACGCCAGTTCGGTTCGCTCCAACAAACGGTCGCACACCTCGGTTTTGTCCCACGTTGCCCCCGGTTGCACAATATGCAAACTCACCGCGGGCGAAACCGCCAACGTTTCCGCCTTCACCAACGAGCCCGCGCGCTCGGTTGCCATCGCCATGCCGTCGTGCAGCACCGCTTCCTCAGCAACGTAGCCCCACACTTCACCGCTTTCGTCCGTCAGCGCCAGTGCAAAACGGGTTTGCCCCCAATAACGGAACGTCCCCGTGAGCAGTGCCAGCGCACAACCCAGCGCCATTACGGTTAACACCACCCGTGTGCCCCTGCGGTAGCGCTTTGCCGCCGCCACCGGCACGTACAACACCTGCAACGCACCCAGTAAAGGGTGGCGCCGCCACGCGGCACGCACCTGTTGCGAAACGCCCGCCAACCGTCCGCGCACGTTCACAGCGCTTTGGTTGGTACTTTCCTGCTTTTTGTGGGCGCGGGGCACTCCGCGCAACAACCGCCGCAGCCATAATAAAAGCGGCAAAAACACCAGCAAGAAAAACCGCCCGCAGCGGTGCAACAAACGCACGGTTTGCACGCCCGCATAGTACGATACTCTGTACACGCTATCCACCCACGTCACGCGGTTTTCCCCCTTTTTTATCACTTATTTTTCCAGCGCCGCCCGCAAATATTGCCCGGTGTACGATGCCGCTACCTGCACCAGTTCCTCGGGCGTTCCCGCCGCCACCAACGTGCCGCCGCGGTTGCCGCCTTCCGGCCCTAAGTCTACCACGTAATCGGCGCTTTTAATCACGTCCAAATTGTGTTCAATCACAATCACCGTGTTCCCGCCGTCCACCAACTTTTGCAACACGTCAATCAGTTGCGCCACGTCCGCCGTGTGCAAACCGGTGGTGGGTTCGTCCAAAATATACACCGTGCGCCCCGTGGAACGGCGGGACAGTTCCGTAGCCAATTTTACACGTTGCGCCTCGCCACCCGATAAGGTGGTGGCGGGTTGCCCCAGTTTAATGTAACCCAACCCCACGTCCATCAGCGTGCGCAGTCGCCGTGCAATTTTGGGAACACTGTCAAAAAACGCGCAGGCCTCTTCCACTGTCATTTCCAACACGTCGTAAATGGTTTTGCCCTTGTACCGCACTTCCAGCGTTTCGCGGTTGTAGCGTTGCCCTTTGCACACCTCACACGGCACGTAAATGTCCGGCAAAAAGTGCATTTCAATTTTCAAAATACCGTCGCCCTGACACGCTTCGCACCGCCCGCCGCGCACGTTAAACGAAAACCGACCGGCGGAATACCCCCGCATTTTGGCATCGGCGGTAGAGGCAAACAACTCCCGAATATCGTTAAACACATTGGTATATGTTGCGGGGTTGGAACGCGGCGTGCGGCCAATGGGCGATTGGTCAATCGCAATCACCTTATCCAGTTCCTCTATTCCCTCAATGCAACGGTGCGCCGCCGCCCGCGTGTGTGCGCGGTTCAGTTTCCGCGCCAATTGCTTGTACAAAATCTCGTTTACCAGCGACGATTTCCCCGAACCCGAAACACCGGTAACGCAGTTAAACGCCCCCAAACGGAAAGGCACGTCAATATCTTTTAAGTTGTTGGCGCACGCCCCGCGCACCCACAGCGTTTTGCCGTTACCGGCGCGCCGCTCGGTGGGCACCGGAATCCGGCGTTTCCCGCTCAAATACTGCCCCGTTACCGAGTGTTCACACGCACATACATCGTCTACCGTGCCGGAAACTATCACCTCTCCGCCGTGCACGCCCGCACCGGGACCAATATCCACCCCCCAGTCGGCGGCCAACATCGTCTCC
>JAZRRV010000244.1:0-1368 GCA_045651085.1 Acutalibacteraceae bacterium | reverse complement strand
TTAAAGGTGCGAACACACCACACCAACGCTACCGGTGACCTTCCGAAATATCCCGAATGTCGCGGCGTGTGTGTAGACGAAACGGTGAACTACAACCGCGAAATCTATGCAGAATTAATTTGCGACAGTCGCGGCATACATGTAGACCCGTATATGTTGCGGTTGGTACGGCGTATTAAAGGCGACGACCGAATTATGCTGATTTCGGATTCCTGCGTGTTTGACGGTCCTGTTCCCGACGGATACGATGGGGTGACCGACATTAACTTTGACTGGGAGGGCGAAATTGCCGGTTCCAAACTCACGCTGGATGTTGCCTGCCGTAATATGATGAAGCATACGGGTGCTTCGCTTGTAGATGTATTTAATTTTGCATCCTACAACCCTGCCATATGTTATGGTATGAGAGACCGAGGAGAAATTGCCGTTGGAAAACGTGCAGACTTGGTCGTCGTTGACCATAAAATGAATGTAAAAAAAGTTTTATTAAAAGGAGAGACAGTGCAATGAAAGATTTTATTGTAGACCCCGCAACCAAATTTGAGTTCCAGCCGGCGGACTTTGTGCCCTTTAAGGACCGCGAAGTGTGCGAGCGTGTTCGCAAAATGAGCGGCAAAGATTTGGAAAAACGCGAGCCGTGGTGGCATCCGGAGTTTGAAGTAAAGGTTATGATGAACCCCCATCCCGTTTTGATTTCCACGTTGTTCACCAGATTAAAGGCCGCTTCCGAAGCGGGCAAGACTTTTACGATGATTTTGGGCAATCCGGAGCCGGATACTTACATTCCTTTGGCTCAACTTATCAACTACTTTAAGGTTGACTGCTCCAAGGTGCATTTGTTCGCTGAGGACGAGTGGGCAGACGACCAGGGGAACATTGCTCCTATCACCTACGAGGCGGGCTTTGCTCATTCTATGATTAAGTATCTTTACTATCAAATTGATGAGAAACTCCGTATGCCTATGGAAAATGTACATTTCCCCACCAATGCCAACATTAAGGATTACTCCAAGATTATCAACGACATTTCCGAAGGCGGCGCCGATATTGCCTCCACCTCTCCCGGTTGGGCGGGCCATATGGCGTTTGTTGACCCGATTCCGGAATTCATTGGCAGCGGCGACATTGAGGAATGGTTGAATCAACCCGCTCAGCTGGTTAAACTCCACCCGATGACCATTATGCAGAACTCCCTGAACGGTACGTTTGGTCAATCCGGTGATATTGCCAACGTGCCGCCGATGGCTGCAACCATTGGGCCTTTGGACGTTATGCGCGCTAAAGAACGCATTGAAGTTCACGCATTGGCTACTTGCGGTACCTTCTCTTCTTGGCAGAGAATGACCTCTCGTCTGTGCACACACGGAC
>JAZRRV010000243.1:0-1056 GCA_045651085.1 Acutalibacteraceae bacterium | reverse complement strand
CATTTGCTGAACGGGAGTGGGGCTACCGTAATAATCCACCATAATTTTGTCCAACACAGCGGGGGTCGCCCGTCCGGCACGAATGGTGGCATACTCGTTCACCAACCCGTTAATGCTTTTGTCCATTTTTTCCTGAGCAGTCTGAAAAACCTGTTGCATAGTTGTTCCCCCTAAATTTAAGAATGTACAATGGTGCCAATGTTCTCGCCCGCTACCGCGCGAACAATGTTTTCCGGTTGTTCCAAGTTAAATACCAAAAGCGGTAAGTTGTTGTCATTACACAAACTGGCGGCCGTAGAATCCATCACTTTCAAATCGCGATTAAGCACTTCCATATACGATAACTCGTCAAACTTTTTGGCATCGGGGTTCTTTTTGGGGTCGCAATCGTACACGCCGTCTACCATACTCGCCTTGAAAATAATATCCGCCTCAATTTCCAGCGCACGCAACGCCGAAGCGGTATCGGTAGAGAAGAACGGATTTCCCGTTCCGCATCCGAAAATGACCACACGCCCTTTTTCCAAATGCCGCACCGCACGGTTGCGGATATACGGCTCGGCAATTTCGTTCATAGCAATAGCGGTTTGCACGCGCACCTGACAACCTAATTGCTCCAGCGAATCCGCCAGTGCCAACGAGTTGATGGTAGTAGCCAACATGCCCATATGGTCTGCACGGGTACGGTCCATTTCGCCGCTGGAACGGCCGCGCCAAAAGTTGCCGCCGCCTACCACAATGGCAATTTGCGCACCGGCATCCACACATTCCTTTACAGAACGGCACACGCGATTTACCGTATCAAAATCCAAGCCAAATCCCTTGGCGCCTGACATGGCCTCGCCGCTGAGTTTGAGTAATACGCGTTTATACTTCGGTACCATTTGTCCACACTCTTTTCCCTATAAACTTCGTTTGTTGGGCTCTTGGTATATTCTACTATAAATCCACGCAACTGTAAAGGGCAAAACGTAATTTTGCCGCACGTAAGTACTGGTATTTTTCTTAACAATATGGTATACTGAATAAAATCATCCACAGGAGGTGGCGCGTATG
>JAZRRV010000242.1:0-4197 GCA_045651085.1 Acutalibacteraceae bacterium | reverse complement strand
AAAAACCTCTCTTGTCTTGGTAGACAAAAGAGGTTTCTTTGTTGGTGGACGTTAACGGACTTGAACCGCTGACCCTTCGCACGTCAAGCGAATGCTCTACCAGCTGAGCTAAACGTCCATATTGATGCAGGGACGAGTGTTATTATACCCAATCCTATAGGGGTTGTCAAGGGGTATTCACCGAAAATTTAGAAATTCTTTCGGCAAGGGAGCGTTGGAAAAAAACACGATTCTTCGCGAAAAGTATTGCAAGAACGACCGTTTTGGTGTATGATGACAAAGGAATTTGTTGGCGGAGGTGAGAGGGAACGGTGGACGGCTTGCGTCACGAAAATAAATACTACATCAGTCAAGCGGGGTATCGTCAACTAAAAGCGCGTCTGGACGCCGGATTGGCTCACGATTCTCACATTGTTCATCCCGATGGGAAGTATTTTATACGCAGTTTGTATTTTGACGATTACTGCCAAAGCGGTTTGTTGGATAAAGTGGAAGGTGTCCAAACCCGCGAAAAATTTCGTATTCGGTTTTACGATTTGGACGATTCGTTTATTCGCTTGGAATCCAAACAAAAGTGGGACCAAATGACACGCAAACAATCGGCTCCGCTCACGCGTGAGAAAACGGACCGGTTACTGGCGGGGGATACGTGGTGGATGTATAACGAAGAAGCCCCGCTGTTTCGCCACTTTTACCTAAAATCGCGCACACGCCTGCTTAAGCCGGCGGTGGTTGTGGATTATTTTCGGGAAGCGTATGTGTTTGAGGATGTACGCATTACCTTTGACAGTCACATAGCCAGTGGGCGGTTTAACTTTGACTTGTTTAACACCGCGTTGCCCACCGTACCGGTGATGCCTTCCGACCGCTTGGTGTTGGAAGTTAAGTATGATGAAGCGTTGCCGTATGCGGTGAGACAGTTATTAAAAACCGTACCGCTTGCGCGATGTGCGATTTCAAAATACGCGTTGTGCCGAGATTTGCAATAACGGAGGAATGTATCAATGAGTTTTTTGGATATGATTAAAAACAGCGTGGTGGAACAATTTAACACCGGTGTGACAATGGGGCAAATGCTGGTCTCGTTACTGGCGGCGTTTTTAATGGGCGCCTTTATTCTGTTGGTGTACCGCCAAACCTTCCGCGGGGTGTTATTCTCCAAAGGGTTTGCCTATTCGCTCATTTTGTTGTGTATGATTACGGCGGTTATTATTCGTACCATCAGTTCCAATTTGGCGCTGTCGCTGGGTATGGTGGGTGCGTTGTCCATTGTGCGCTTCCGCACCGCCATTAAAGACCCGGTTGATACCGTGTTTATGTTTTGGGCCATTGCCTGCGGCATAATGAGCGGCGCCGGCTTGTATCTGCCCGGTGGTCTGGCTTGCTTGTTATCGGGCGCATTGTACGTACTGGTATGTATGGTGTACCGCAAAAACAAATGTCCCTACTTGTTGGTGATTCGTTACGACCCAGAGCGGTATACGGCAATAAAAAAGGTGCTGAACACGTTGCCGAAATACCGTGTAAAATCGCGCACGGTTACGCGAGGCGGCGGGGAACTAACGGTTGAAGTTTCTTTGCAAACCACCGAAACGGCGTTGCTGGATAAATTGCTGGCAACGGAGGGTGTTTTGGATGCCAGTTTGGTAAGTTACGAGGCAGAATTCGGCATATAAAAACGCGAGCCGCGGATAATTTCCGCGGCTCTTTTTATTGGTTTTCCAAGTTTTCTAATTCCGTTTGTGCTTGTTCCCACAGTTCCAGCCATTCTTCCAATTGGCGGTTTTCTTGTTCCAGTTGGGCGCTGAGAGTTACCACACGGTCGTAATCCGCGGCAATTTCCGGTTGCTCCAGTTGAGCATTCAATTGGCGAATTTGCTCCTCACAAGCGGCTATGCGTTCCTCGCAACGGGTTACCTGTGTTGTGAGTTTTCGCTTGCGGGAATCGCGCTCTTTGCGCAAATGGTAAGCGTTTTCCTTTACAGGCGCGGTTGGTGTTTCCGATGCAGTTTCAGGCGCAACGTGTTGCTCTGCAAAGGCATCGTAATTGCCCGCAAAACTTTGGCAACCGTTTGGCGATAGTTGCAAAATACGGGTCGCCATGCGGTTAATAAAATAGCGGTCGTGTGACACTACCAGTAACGTACCGTCGTACTGTTCCATTGCCGCTTCCAGCGCCTCGCGGGAGGCAATGTCTAAATGATTGGTCGGTTCGTCCAACAACAGTAGATTATCGTGCGCTAACATCAGTTTAAGAAGCAACAACCGCGCTCGTTCGCCGCCGCTGAGTTGACGAATGGGCTGAAACACTTCGTCGCCGTAAAACAAAAACGTTGCCAGTGCATTGCGCAATTCCGTTTGTGTGAGGGAGGGGTACGCGTCCCACAATTGGTCAAGCGCGGTTTTGTTGTAATCCAAATGTGCTTGGATTTGGTCGTAGTAACCAACGGACACGCGCGAACCGAGTTTGAAGAAGCCCTCGTCGGCGGATAGTTCGCCTGTTAATAAGCGAAGAAGCGTCGTTTTGCCGCATCCGTTAGGGCCCAGCAAAAACACGCGTTCACCGCGTTGCAGTTGAAAAGAGAGGTTACGAAACAACGGACTGTCAAACGATTTTGCCAGTTGTTCAACCAAAAGTACTTCGTTGCCGCTGGTGGTTTTGGCACTAAACCCAAAACGCAACGTATCCTCCGGCTTTTCCAAGGTTATTTGTTCGCTTTTCATACGTTCCAACCGTTTTTCACGGCTTTCCGCGGCGCGAACGGATTTTTCGCGGTTCCATTGTTTAAGAAGTGCGATATTTTCCTCTAATTTTTTAATGGCGCGAGCGGTGGATTTATAATGGTGTTGTGCAATCTCTTGGTCTTTTTCGCGTTGTTCTTTATGCGCGGTGTAACTGCCGTTGGTGGCATAAAGCGAACCGTGCGTTAATTCCATGGTACGGGTGGTAACACGGTCCAAAAAATAACGGTCGTGCGAGATAACAATGACCGCACCTGTATAACTGCACAAAAACGATTCCAGCCATTCCACCGCGGCAATGTCCAGATGGTTGGTCGGTTCGTCCAACAGTAACAAATCAGCACCGGACAGCAGCAACCGCCCCATTGCCAGTTTGGAGCGTTGTCCGCCGCTGAGGGTTGCCACCGAACGTTGGTGGGTGGATTTATCGAACCCCAATCCTGCCAGTGCAGAGCCCACACGGCTACGGTAGTACAACCCGCCTGCTGCTTCAAACTGCTCTTGTAACCGAATTTGTCGTTCAATTAACGCTTCATCGGCATTGTTTGACAAAGCGCGGTTAATCTCCTCTAACTCCCGTTCCATACGGCGCAGTGGCTCAAACACGCTTTCCAACGCTTCCCACACGGTAACGTCGTCGGTGAAAGCGTGTTGCTCCAAATAACCGATGCGCGCCCCGCGCGCCGGGAGAATGTCACCGGAATCGGCACTCTCCTCACCGGTGAGCAGGCGGAACAACGTGGTTTTGCCGCACCCATTCGCGCCGATAAGCCCCACGCGGTCGTGCTCGCCGATATCAAACGATACCCGCTCCAACAAGTGGCGGTCACCGAAACTTTTTGTTAAATTGTGAACAGATAACACCGTCATAGCAACGAATCCTTTTTAAGCAATTTGCTACACGATTATAACAGAAAAATGCTTGTGTGACAAGCCAATTTCTGTTATACTAATTTATAATAATGTTTGAGGAGTCGAGACGCCCGTGAATTTTAACGAAGAACGGATGTACCACATTGGATTAACCCCGTCGCAGGGGGCGGAGTATGCCATTATCACCGGTGACCCCGGCCGTGTCGAAAGTATTGCCCGTTTGCTGGATGCACCGGAATTTGTTGCCTCTAATCGGGAGTATACCACCTGGGCAGGCACGTTAAACGGCCAGCGCGTGCTGGTTACCTCTCACGGTATCGGCGGCCCGTCTACCGCCATTTGTGTTGAGGAATTGTATCGTTGTGGTGTGCGCACGGTTATTCGTATTGGCACTTGCGGCGGCATGGCGTTGCCGGTGTGCGGCGGCGATGTGGTAGTGGCTACGGCTGCCATTCGTGCCGAGGGAACCTCGCGCGAGTATTTGCCGATTGAGTTTCCCGCCGTGCCGGATTTTGACGTTGTGACGGCACTCAAGGCCGCCGGCGAGGGTTTGGGATGCCGCGTTCATACCGGCGTGGTGCA
>JAZRRV010000241.1:0-9411 GCA_045651085.1 Acutalibacteraceae bacterium | reverse complement strand
GGGTGGGCGTATTAGGCGCAATGCTCTGCGACATAACCGTGCCCGCGGGCGCCTCCGCCGTGTTCACGTAAGTAATATCCGCCTCATTCACCACAAAGCCGGCGGCTTGCAACTGGGAAATGGCTTGGTCTTTGGATAACTTTTGCACGTCCGGCATAGCAATGGGCTCAATCGGCACGTTGCCGTTACTTACCACCATCGTCACTTCCGAGCCGTACATCAGTTCCTGCGGATACTCAGCAGGCGATACCGAAATAACAAAGTTCTTTTGCACCGTTTCGCTGATGTCCAGCGTATATGCCACCTTAAATCCGGCGTTACTGAGCATCGCCTCGGCTTGGTCGCGGTGTTGCCCCACCACGTCGGGGATACGCACCATATTGGGGCCCTTGCTCACCGTAAGTATAATGGTTTTTGTGCCTTTTTTCACCAGCAAATCGGCTTCCAGCGATTGGTCAATCACCGTGCCGGCGGGTTTTTCACTGTATTGTTCTTTCTGCGTGCCGAACTTAAACCATTCCATATATTCCGGCGTGGCGGAAATGTCGGTTAAGGTCATTCCTACAAAGTTGGGTACCTTTACCTGCGAACTGTTGCCGCCCTCGCCACCGAGTTTATCCGACAACACAATGCCCACAAATACCATTGCCACAATGAGGAACGCACCCGCGACCGCGCACAATACGGGGATAATCGGGAACGGCTTTTTGGTTTCTTCACCCTCGTCCTCATCCGTAACGGCGGCACCGGTTTCTTGCCCTTTCACGCGCGTGATGGTTTCCATATACCGCGTGGGGCTTTCATCCACAAAATACTTGTATTCAAAGTGGATACTGGGGTTCTTTTTGAACTCGTCAATATCATACAACATTTCCGCCGCCGATTGATACCGCTTGGACGGGTCTTTTTGCATGGCCTTTACGGTAATATCTTCCAGCCCTTCCGGAATGGCCGCATTCACTTGGCGGGGTGGCTTGGCCTCCGATTGCAACTGCATAATGGCTACCGACACGGCGCTGTCTGCCTCAAACGGCAGTTTCCCCGTCAGCATTTCATACAGCATAACACCCACGGAATAAATATCGGCTTTTTCGTC
Organism: Acutalibacteraceae bacterium; assembly: GCA_045651085.1. Taxonomy (GTDB): domain Bacteria; phylum Bacillota; class Clostridia; order Oscillospirales; family Acutalibacteraceae; genus RGIG3009. The sequence continues at coordinate 8,315 of JAZRRV010000241.1, read as the reverse complement.
GGTAATTTCGCCGCGCGCCTGCTCGGGGCTGATATAATGCACCGAGCCAATTGCCTTATCCGTAGAGCGCGTAGCGCGAATGTCCTGCCGAGAAAAACGTGCAATGCCGAAATCCGCTACTTTAATGGTGCCGTCCGGCAACAACATAATGTTTTGCGGCTTAATATCGCGGTGCACAATGCCCTTATCGTGTGCGTGCTGCAACGCGCGCAAAATCTGTACGGTAAAATGTACGGCTTCCTTCCATTTGAATTCGGGTTGCTGGTCAACGTACTCTTTTAACGTAATACCGTCAATGTATTCCATAACAATGTACTGCAACCGCTCACCAAAGCTAACGTCGTACACTTTTACAATGTTGGGGTGGGACAAAATGCCAATGGCTTTGGATTCGTTCTTAAACCGACGGGTAAATTCCTCGTTGGCCAGATACTCCTCTTTCAAAATTTTAACCGCCACTACACGGTCGTCAATGTTGTCGTACGCTTTGTAAACGTACGCCATACCGCCCACGCCGATGATTTCTTTAATTTCGTACCGGCCGTCCAGACGTTTCCCAATATACTTATCCATACGTGTTCCTCCTGCGTCCTTCAGTTTTTCGTTAGGGCGACAACCGTAATGTTGTCGCTTCCGCCCGCTAAGTTAGCGGTAGTAATTAACTTCATAGGAATATCGGCAAACGCAAACGTGCGTACCAACGATTGAATCATTTCGGGGGCTACCAAGTTAGAAAGCCCATCGGTGCAGATAAGCAACGTCCCATTGTCGGGGAATGCTACCCGTGTAAAGGCACATTCCGTAGTTTCCTCCACACCTAATGCGCGCGTAAGAAAGTGTTTTTGCGGGTGGTTTTTCGCCTCTTCTGCGGTGATTTGCCCTTTGTCCACCATATCTTGCACCACCGAATGGTCGTGCGTAATTTGCTCAATCGTGCGCGGAGTAATCAAATAAGCGCGGCTGTCACCCACGTGGGCAATATACAATGCCTCCTGCGTAGCAATCGCTGCCACCACCGTGGTGCCCATACCAAACAATTCCGGTTCTTCCCTGGCGGCACGGTACACCTCACCGTTGGCCTCCGCAACGGCGGATTCCAGCAATTCGCGAATCGCCTCCGGTGCCGCATTTTCACGATAATCATCCACCAAACGGTCGGCAATGCACCGCATAGCAATGGCGCTGGCAATGTTGCCGCCGTTGGCACCACCCATACCGTCGCACACCACCGCAAAAGCCGTGGTTTCCGTTAGTTTGCCGCAAAGGTACGCATCCTGATTGCTGGAACGTACACGCCCCGGATGAGATGCTCCCAATGTTTGCATGGTTCATTCCTCCCCTTGTTCCTGCCGACGTAATTGCCCACAGGAGGCGCTGATATCCGCGCCCAAAGTACGTCTGACCGTAACCGTCAAACCTTGTTGCTCTAATAATTGTTGAAAACGCCGTAACCGTGATTGCGTGCTGCGCCGATGCTCTTTGCCACGTACTTCATTCGCGGGAATTAAGTTTACGTGGCACAGCATCCCTTTTAACCGAAAAGCCAGTTCTCTGGCACACTCATCACTGTCGTTGACACCGTCAATCATCGCATATTCAAAGGAAATACGGCGGCCGGTTACCCGCAAATATTCCCGACAAGCATCCAGTAATTCCTCCACCGGATACCGACGGTTAATCGGCATTAACCTCGACCGAATCTCATTATTCGGCGCGTGCAACGACACCGACAACGTAAGCGGCAGGTTTTCCTCCATCAATCGATAAATGCCGTCTACCAAACCGCAGGTGGATAACGAGACGTGTCGCATCCCGATATGCGTACTGCCGGGGCGCGCAAGCAGTTTCAAAAACAGAAGTACTTGTTCGTAGTTGTCCAGCGGTTCGCCCATACCCATCAGCACCACCGATGCCACGCGAACCCCGCGGTCCTCTTGAGCCGCCGTGATTTGCGCCAACATTTCCGACGCCGATAAATTGCGGACCAACCCGCCCATACCGGTGGCACAAAAAGAACAACCCATACGGCAACCCACTTGCGTGGATAAGCACTGCGACCAACCGTGATGGTAGCTCATCAGTACCGATTCTACCGTTTCCCCGTCGCTGAGGCCAAACAGGTATTTCACCGTTTCGTCTTGCTGCGACTGTAACCGCCGCAACACCGTTACGCCGGGAATCACAAACGCCTGTGCGAGTTGTTCCCGCAACGCAAGCGGTAGGTTGCTCATCTGTGCAAAAGAAGTACACCCGTTATCCAGCCATTGCAGCACTTGCTTGCATCGAAAAGCGGGATACCCCATAGCGGTTAACCGCTGTTGTAATTGTTCTTCCGTTAACGAGCGGATATCCTCCGACATCGTTTAACACCTCATTCTTTACAAAATCCCGCTATAAAAAAGCCATCGGTTTCGTGTAAATGCGGGAACAGCGTAATGCAATAACTCGGCGGCAACCCCGCCGCTTCAAAGCAATTTTCCAACGGCAAGATACGCGGCGAAAATTCCGGATGTTCTTGCAGAAACCGTTGTGCCACCTGCTCGTTTTCCGCCGGATTGAGCGTGCACGTGGAATACTGTAACACCCCGCCGGAACGCACCAATTCAGCGGCACGCTCCAAAATGCGGTATTGCAACGCCGGCAATTCGGCAAACGACGCTAGGGCTTTATACCGAATTTCCGGTTTGCGGCGAATAACGCCCAACCCGGAGCAAGGCACATCACACAACACGCGGTCAAACGTACCCCGCAACTGTTCGGGACAAGGCGCGCTCGCATCGCGCACAGCGGTGCGCAGGTTCGTAATACCCAACTCCGCCGCGCGGCGGTCAATCGTTTCGCACTTAGCGGGATAAATATCACACGCCAGCAGACGGGCGGTGTTGTTCATTTCCTGCGCCACCGTAAAGCTCTTACCGCCCGGTGCGGCGCACACATCCGCCACCGATTCATCCGGTTGTGCGCCCAGCGCATAACACGCCCATTGCGAGGCCTTATCCTGATAATAATACCAGTTTTTCTCCTCGGTTGCAAGATGATTTAGCAAATTACTCCCTTTTGCACGAAAACAATGCGGTAAATCGGCACAAATTTCATACTTTACACCGCATTCCGTCAACCGTTTCGCTAAAACCGTATCGGTGGTGCGCAAGGTATTGACGCGCAAAAACGCATCCGGTGTGTCGTTCATATGCTCCACCAACTGCCGCGCCGTATCCTCACCATACGCTTGCCGCCAAAACGCAAGCAATTCTATGGGACAAGAATAGCGTATCGAAAGCCCCTCATCGCCATCGGGCAACGCATCAAACAACGTGTCGCGGCGCCGCACAATGCCGCGCAAAACACCGTTCACAAACCCCGCTGCCTGCGCTTGTTTCAGTTGGCGCACACAGGTTACCGCCTCATTCACCGCGGCGGAATCGGGAATTTTGTCCATATACAACAACTGGTACACGGCCACCCGCAACGTTTCCCGCACCAACGGATGCCACTTGCGCATTGGTAACGAAGAGGCGGCAGACAACACATAATCCAGCGTTAACCGCCGCTCAATCACACCGTAAAACAGGCGAGAAGCAAAGGAACGGTCTGCCTCGGACATCGTGGTGGTGCACAACAAGCGGTCTAATATAATTTGTGAGTAACCGTCGCGGCGGTGCAATTCAGCCAACGCCTGCACCACGGCACTACGCGGGTTGTGGGCCATAGTTTTTCCTCCGTCGGAATTCAATTATCGGCAAAGCGGCTATTCGTCTCCACGGGATGTCCGCGAAAATATGCGGCGGCCTCCATACGTTTACCGCCCTCCGCCTGTACTTCGCAAATTTCCAGTGCCGTACCGCCGCCGCAAGCAATGGTTAACGGTTCGGCACACACCACCGTACCGGCGGGTGCCGTGCACGCGCCCGCTACGCGGGTGCGGTAAATTTTAAGACGTTTCCCCTCATGCTGTACCGTAGCCACCGGCCACGGATTTAATCCGCGCACCTGATTGTGCAACGCCGCCGCCGGTTTTTCAAAATCCAACGCGCACAGCGACTTATCCAGCATTGGGGCGTAGCAAGAATCCTCCTCGGTTTGCGGTATGCGCACCAACGTCCCTTCCTGCAACGCACACAACGTACGGGAAAGCGTATCCGCTCCCATCACCGACAAACGGTCGTGCAATTCGCCGGCAGTCAATTCCGGCTCCACGGGGCAACGCGAGGTAAGCAGCATATCGCCCGTATCCAGCCCAATGTCCATCATCATCGTGGTAACACCGGCCTCGGTTTCGCCGTTAAGCACCGCCCATTGAATGGGCGCCGCCCCACGGTACCGCGGCAACAGTGAGGCGTGCACGTTAATGCACCCGTACTTTGGCAGTTCCAGCACGGCGGCGGGCAAAATTTTGCCATATGCCACCACCACAATCAACTCCGGTTCATAGCGGCTCAGCACCTCCTGCGCTTCGGTATTGCGCAGCGAGGACGGTTGAAACACGGGAATCCCGTGTTTTACGGCACACTCTTTCACCGGCGGCGGCGCCAGTTTTTGCCCACGCCCTTTGGGTTTGTCCGCCTGTGTCACCACTAACGAAACGGTATGCCCGTCTGCCAACAAGCGTTCCAAGCACGGCACGGCAAATTCCGGCGTGCCCATAAAAATCACGTTCACGCCTGCCCCTCCCGATTCACCATCACGTTGGTCGCGTGGTCCAAAAACACCACGCCGTTCAAATGGTCGATTTCGTGGCACATACACCGCGCCAACAAATCTTCTCCCGTAAGATAATACCATTTGCCGTGGCGGTCTTGTGCTTTCATACGCACCTTATACGGGCGGGTGACCGTTCCCCATTTGTTCGGAAACGATAAACACCCTTCTTCCCCCGTCTGCTCACCGCTTTGTTCGGTAATTTCGGGGTTTACGGCTTCAATGACACCGTCACCCACATCCATAACAACAACACGCCGCAAAATGCCAACCTGCGGTGCAGCCAAACCGACACCGGGGGCTTTGTGCATCGTTTCTGTCATATCGTCCAGCAGCGTCCATAATCGCTCGTTAAATTCCGTTACAGGGCGGCACACCTTTCGCAAAACGGGTTCTCCCTCGGTTACAATGTTACGGATAGCCATGGTCTATTTTCTCCTTTACAAAATCGTTATCGGGTTCCGGTCGGCGTATACCGATACCTCCCGATTGGCAGGTTGCGCACAAAACCGACACAAAACCTCCCCAATAAAGCGGCGCGATGCCGCCGTTCCACTCAATTTCACCAGTAGTTTATACCGATACTTTCCTGCCGTGCGAGCTACCGCCGCCGGCGTGGGGTCCAACACAATCAGCGGCAATCCGTCGTAAGTCGGTTGCGTGGCAATTTGGCGTAACAAGCACAGCAACCGTTCTGCGGCGGCACTCACCTCCGGCTCGTTTGTGCCCGACAGCCCAAACACACACAGTTCGGCAAACGGGGGGTATTTCATCTGTTTGCGGGCGGCAATTTCCACGTTATAAAATGCCGGATAGTTTTGTGCGGAGGCCTGCCCGATAATAAAATGTTCCGGCGTGGTAGTTTGAATAATGGCTTTGCCGGGGAAATCGCGCCGACCGGCGCGGCCTACCACCTGCGTTAACAACGAAAACGTGGTTTCATACGCGCGGTAATCCCCCGCGTAAAGCGATTGGTCTGCCGAAAGCACCCCTACCAGTGATACGTTGGGAAAATCCAACCCCTTGGCCACCATTTGGGTGCCAATCATCACATCGTACTGACCTTCGGCAAAGGCCTTAAACTTTTCCTCGTATGCAAAGCGGGAGACGGTGGTATCGGTATCCATACGCAAAATACGCAAATTGGGGAATAATGCCCCCAATTCCTCTTCCACCCGCTGGGTACCCATACCGGAATAGCGAATGTGTTCCGAGCCACATTCCGGACAACGCACCGTGGGCGGTTGCATATGTCCGCAATAGTGGCACATCAGCCGACCGTTGGCGCGGTGATACGTCATAGAAATACTGCACGCCGGACAGGTTACCACCCGCCCGCAAGAACGGCAAGAAACAAAGGTTTGATACCCCCGCCGATTCAGCAATAAAATGGCTTGCTTGCCTTGCTCCACACACCGTTGCAATTCGCGCTTTAAGGGTTCGCTGAACACGGTTGCCTCGGTGGGTTGGGTACGCATATCCACCACTTCCACCTGCGGCAACACCGCATCGCCGTACCGCGTGGTAAGCGTGTGCAACGAATACCGACCACTGCACGCAGCGTGATAACTTTCCACACTGGGGGTAGCCGACGTTAATAACAACAACGCGTTGTGCCGTGCACACCGAAATTTGGCTACCTCACGCGCGTGGTAGCGCGGCGCATTTTCCGATTTATAGGTGTGTTCCTGTTCCTCATCAATAACAACGAGTCCCAACCGCTCTATGGGTGCAAACACCGCCGAGCGCGTACCCACCACAATGGCGGCATCGCCACGGCGAATACGCTTCCATTCGTCCATTCGTTCGCCAACCGACAACCCGCTGTGCAACACCGCCACGCGCGTGCCGTACCGTTCAAAAAACTGTTGTGTCACCTGCGGTGTTAAGGCAATTTCCGGCACTAACACCAACACCTGCTTATCGTCGGCAACCACGCGGTCAATGAGTTGCATATACACTTGGGTCTTGCCGCTGCCGGTCACCCCATACAACAGTGCGCAGGCCGCTTCGTCTGCCCGATACCGCTCAAACAAGTCGTCAGCCGCGGCTTGTTGCTCGGCGTTCAGCACCACCGGCTTTGCCGCACCATTACCGTATGCCGTGGCAGGAGTGCGCAACCATTCCTGCTCATATATTTCCACCAGTTGTTTTTTGGCGAGCGCCGTAATCACGGCCTCGGTAACACCGGCTAAATAACACAATTCTTTCACCGAGGCAACGCCTGCGGTTTCCAACAAAGACAGTACCGTCTGTTGTTTGGCGCTGCACCGCCCATTCCAGTCTTCGGGTGGGGTGCGCAATCGCACCATACGGCGGGTGGCGTCTCCCGCACGACGAAACGCGTCTTCTCCCCGTTTGAGCCATCCGCGGCGCACCATGGTTTCCAACAAGGGGGATTGTGTGCCGAGCCCCGCACAGCGCAACAGTTTATCTCCCGGCACACCGTCCAAAAGTTTTTCGCTCATACGGCATACCAGTTTGTAAATTGCCGTTTCGTCAGCGGATAGTTGTTCCTCTGCCCCTTCCGGCAACGGACGCACGGGCAAATACACCGGTTTTGTCTGCCAGCACAACCCCGTAGGCAACATAGCCCGCACCGCATCAAACACGGTGCAGAAGGTGCGTTCTTTCAGCCACAACGCTAAATCCAGCAATTCCTCACTCAGCAAAGGTTGTTCGTCCAGCACCGTGGCTACGGCTTTTAGGCGCGCGGGTGCTGCCTCCTCTGCCAATTCCATAACAATGCCTTGGCGCAAACGGTCCCCTTTGCCAAACGGTACCAATACACGGCAACCGCGCCGCACTGTAGCAGGCAATGTTTCTGCCGTGTAACTGTATAACTTGTCAAAATGATACGCGGTTTGCTCCACCGCCACGCGAACTACACGCGACACATTGCCACCTCCCATACCGTATTGAAAAAACGCCGAAAAGGCGTCCAAAGGGACGCCCTTTCCGAAAACGCCCCCTATCGGGCGATTTGCCTTGCCAATTCAGGGGTCAGACTTAAATCTCCTCGTCCGACACAATCATCTTATAGTCGCCGCCCTCAAAATCGTTAATGGCCACGCTAACCGGCTTTTCAATTAAAATGACACCGTTGTCCTCGGCTTCCTGCGCAATATCACGGGCACGCTTGGCAATACCAATCACCACTGCGTAACGGCTGTTGTTGCCTTTCAATTTTTCAATATCTCTCGGGTTCAGCATAAGTCATTTCCTCCAAAAATTTTTATTACGGATACACCGCATTTTTTCTGCATCAATAATGGTATTCAGCCGTTTTACCGCGGCCTCCACATCATCGTTTAACACTATGTACTGGTAGTTGGTGATGTGCTCGATTTCCTCGCGGGCGGCGGTTAACCGTGCTTGAATACTCTCTTCCCGTTCAGTTCCCCGCCCACGCAAACGACGCTCCAACTCTTCCATGGACGGAGCACCTAAAAACACCGAAACACAATCGTCGCAACGGCTCATCACCTGTTCGGCACCCTGCACCTCAATTGCTAAAATCACGTTGCGGCCCGCCGCCAACTGTTCTTGCACGGCAGCTTTGGGTGTGCCGTAATAATTCCCGCTGTACTGCGCGTATTCCAGCAACTCACCGGCGG
>JAZRRV010000240.1:0-4555 GCA_045651085.1 Acutalibacteraceae bacterium | reverse complement strand
ATCCGCTGAGCACCGTGAAGGCGCATAAACCGTTCCAATTCCAACGCTATCTCGCGTTCAGTTACACCTTCGCGAATGTAGGATAAAATATGAGAAAACCCCGCCTCCGTAATGGCTTGCGCCCGCTCAATCTCGGCAATTTCCGCCGCGCTTTTCACCGCACGCATAGCGCAAAGTTGCTCGTCCAATGCACATCCGTCGTCTACGGTGACGGCCGAAAGTGCCGCTCGCAATCGCGCGGCTTGTGCCACGGTGGTTTGCGTATTTTCAATCAGCAAGGTATTCACGTCGTGGTGTGCAAGCAACTCGCTTACCGTTTCGGTTAATTTGGTTATGCAGCGGCACTCGGCACCGCGCACCGTGTGCTGTGCCAATTCAATATAGCGAAAATCCGTTAAAAAATAACAGTTGTCCGCTGCGACCAACACCCAACTGTCCCCCGACGGAAATCCCGTTAAATAACACAAATGGTGCGGCGCACTAATGAGAGCCGCCGTGTTGTTGGGCAACCACGCCGCCAGCGTGCGCAAACGCTCTGTCATACCGCTGCCCCGCTTTCGTACAACGATTGCAAAATAGCCGCATCTGCCGCCTGCGTGCCGTCTGACTCGCAAATAAACGTGGGGGTAAGCCCCCGCTCGCGCACCAATGCCATTAGTGGCGCCGGTTCGGGGCCGTATATTTCGTCGGCAAACGTTAAGTGCCGTTTTTCGCCGCCTTTGGTGTATTCTATTTTAGAAAAATGGGCATGGAACTGTGCGCCGCGCTCGGCGCCCAATTCGTTATGCAAACGGTCCAGCACCGCCGCAAACGCCTCTCGCGTGTTTAAGCCGCCTTGCGTGCGGCTGTTCAAATGCCCAAAATCCACGCACGGTAAAAAGCGGTCATCTACGCGGCAAAACTGCAGCACCTCGTCCAAATCGCCCAATTGGTTAATTTTTCCCATGGTCTCCGGACAAATATGAACGTGAGACAACCCCTCACTGTCCAGTGCCTCTTGCGCACGGCGCAACGTGTGTGCCGCCAATACCGTTGCCTCGTTGCGGGAAAGCCCGCCCAGTCCACCGGGGTGCGCCACAATACGGTCGCCGCCCATAAGCGCTACCGCACGCGCACTTTCCAAAATATACCGAATGGAATTATCCCGTTTCTCCTCCTCTGCAGAAGCCAGCGAAATAAAATACGGAGCGTGCAATGAGATTTGAATGTCGTACTTTGCCGACTGCGCTGCCAAGGCGCGAGCCGTATCCTCCGACACGCGCACACCACGCCCACATTGGTACTCGTACGCGGTTAACCCCAGCGAATGCAACCATGCGGGGGCTTGTACCGTGGCTTTGTTGCCCGCTTCATAAAACGCATCCGCGTTGCCGGCGGGGCCGAACCGTGCTATCATTGCGATTCCTCCTCCCGCAGCTTGCGGCGGATGGGGCGTTCCCATACCCGCCGCCATTGCAAAAACGGTTTGCCGTGTTCTTTTTGAATGGGGTCAAGCAAAATGCAAGGGAAACCGCCGAGTTTTGCCCCTAACACGTCGGTGAAAATTTGGTCGCCCACCGCGGCGCATTGCCGACGGGGTAACCCCATCCGCCGCGCCGCCCGCCAAAACCCCAGAGGCGAGGGTTTGCACGACAATGCCGAGTGTTGCAACCCCAACTTTCGCGCAAACGGCTCTACCCGCCATTCCCACGAATTGGACACCACCGTGAGCGCAATGCCTGCGGCTTTCATTTGTTCCAGCCACGCCGCAATATCCGGCGCTAAATATTGGCTATGGTGAACCGTGAGCGTGTTGTCCACGTCCAAGAACAACCCACTCACGCCAAGCGCTTGCAAATCTTCCAGCGTAATATCCGTAATGCGGTGACGGTATAATTTGGGATACAACAGCGCCATACCTGCGCCTCCTTTTACAATAAACATAGAAACAAAAAACGGGCGTATAGCCCGTTTCTTGGTTATTTGAACTTTCTCTTACGAGCGGCCTCGGACTTTTTCTTGCGTTTCACGGAAGGCTTCTCGTAGTGCTCGCGTTTGCGCACCTCGGCGAGGACACCGGAGCGGGCACAGGACTTCTTCCAACGGCGCAGAGCGCTGTCCAGAGATTCGTTCTCTTTGACTTTGACCTCTGACATTCTTATTCCCTCCCTCCGCCTGATAGCAGGGGTTTTTCGTTTCGTGTAGATACAACGATACCAATTGAGTATACAACAAAATATTGCCGCCGTCAAGTGCTTTGTGAAAATTTCCTGCAACCTTTTATCATCTGTTGGGCGAACCCTATCAAACGCGGAACATTACGGTTTCACTACTAAATTCACCAATCGGCACGGAATATACAATTCTTTGACCAGTTGCTTTCCTTCCAGCTCTTGTGCAACGCGTTCCTGCGATTTGGCAATCGCCAACACATCCGCGGCGTCGCTTTCTGCCGGCACGGTAATGCGGGTACGCACTTTGCCGTTAACCTGCACCACAATCTCCACGGTGTCCTCCACGCACTTGGCGGAGTCAAATACCGGCCACGGCGTGTATGCCAGTTCCGTGGTATGACCCAACATTTCCCACAATTCCTCGGTCATATGCGGAGCAAAGGGGTTGAGCAACTGTACGAGCACCGCATACTCGGCGCGGGTGGCGCCGCCTGCCGCGTTAAATTCGTTCAGCAACGCCATCATGGCGGCAATGGCGGTGTTGAATTTCAAATTCTCAATATCCTCGCCCACCTTGCGGATGGTCTTGTGGATGACCGCCTCCAGCGCGGGGCGAATGGTATCGCCCTCGACCAAATGCTCAGACAATGCCCACACACGCTCTAAGAAACGGCGCGAACCGCGGATACTGTCGCTCGACCACGGTGCGGCTTTCTCAAAGTCACCGATAAACATTTCATACACACGCAAGGTGTCGGCTCCGAATTCGTTAACAATATCGTCGGGGTTGACCACGTTGCCGCGGGATTTGGACATTTTTTCGCCGTTTTCGCCCAAAATCATACCGTGGCTGGTGCGCTTGGCATACGGTTCCGGCGTGGGAACCACGCCGATGTCGTACAAGAATTTGTGCCAGAACCGGCTATATAACAAGTGCAACGTGGTATGCTCCATACCGCCGTTGTACCAGTTTACCGGCATCCAATAGTTCAACGCTTCGGGCGATGCCAGTGCCTCGGTGTTGTGCGGGTCGCAATAGCGCAGGAAGTACCACGAAGACCCCGCCCACTGCGGCATGGTATCGGTCTCGCGCTTGGCGGGTGCGCCGCACTTCGGGCAAGTAGTGTTTACCCACTCGTCCATTGCCGCCAGCGGCGATTCGCCGTTGTCGGTGGGCTCGTAACTGGCCACCTTCGGCAAGCGAATGGGCAACTGCTCTTCCGGCACCGCCACCTGACCGCAATGCGGGCAATGAACAATCGGAATGGGTTCGCCCCAATAACGCTGGCGCGAAAATACCCAGTCGCGCAGTTTGTAGTTGACTTTTGGTTCGCCAATGCCTTGCTTTTGCAAATAGTCGATGATGGCAACTTTTGCCTCCTCCACGGACAAGCCGTTGAGAAAACCGGAATTTACCAGTACACCGGTGGCGCAATCGGTAAATGCCTCCTGCTCCACGTTGCCGCCCTGCACCACTTCCACAATGGGCAGGTCAAAGGCACGGGCAAACTCCCAGTCGCGCGTGTCGTGCGCCGGCACCGCCATAATGGCACCCGTACCGTACGATACCAACACGTAATCCGAAATAAATACCGGAATTTCCGCGCCGTTTACGGGGTTAATAGCATTAACGCCGCACAACCGTACGCCGGTTTTGTCCTTGGCCACTTCGGTGCGTTCAAAATCGGATTTGCGCGCCGCCGCTTCTTGGTAAGTACGTACGTCATCCGCGTTGGTGATTAACCCTTGCTCCACCCACGTTTGTACCAAGGGGTGCTCGGGTGAAACCACCATATAGGTAGCGCCGAACAACGTGTCGGGACGGGTGGTGTATACCTCTATCGGGTCGCCCGCCGTGGTGGCAAAACGCACCTGCGCGCCGGTGGAGCGCCCAATCCAGTTAATCTGCTGAGCGCGCACGCGGTCGGGATAATCCACCAACGACAAGTCGTCAATCAAGCGTTGCGCATAGGCGGTAATTTTTAACATCCACTGGCTTTTTACCTTGTGAACCACTTCGCCGCCGCACCGCTCGCACACGCCGCCGACCACTTCTTCGTTTGCCAGCACGCACTTGCAAGAAGTACACCAGTTTACCGCCATTTCCTTTTTATACGCCAATCCCTGCTTAAACAATTGCAGGAAGATCCATTGCGTCCACTTATAATATGCCGGGTCGGTGGTGTTAATTTCCCGCGTCCAGTCAAACGAAAGACCCAACCCCTGCAACTGCGCCTTAAACCGCGCCACGTTGTTTTTGGTTACCTCTTCGGGGTGAATGTGGTGTTGAATGGCAAAATTTTCGGTGGGCAGGCCAAACGCGTCCCATCCCATAGGATACAACACGTTGTACCCCTGCATCCGCCGTTTGCGCGCCACCACGTCCAACGCAGTGTACGAGC
>JAZRRV010000239.1:0-2044 GCA_045651085.1 Acutalibacteraceae bacterium | reverse complement strand
GTGGAACCGGATTACGATGCATTCGGGCTCAGCCAGTTCGTGGTGGGCGTCGGTTTTTATGGCGAACCGTTGCTGGCCGGTTTGCTGGACGACGTAGCCGTGTATCCCGCCGCGTTAGGTGCCAAACAGGTGGCCACGCTTGCGGGCGGGGCGTCGCAAAGTGAGCATTACCGTCCCACCCGCCCCTTGGCGGATATGGACCGCGGCGTGGTAGGCGCCACCGCAGCGCGTCCCACGGTATTCGGCTTGCCGCTGGTACCGGTGGTGCTGGTCGGCGGGGTGCTGGTCACGGTATTGGTGTTGTCGCTGGTGCTCAGCGCACAAAGAAAACGGCAAGGCACGGAGGAGGAGCATCTATGAAACGGCTAATCGTATGGCTGCTGGTATCGGTGCTTGCGTTTTCGTGCGCGTGGGGCGTTGGTGCGGCAAGTATGCAGGAAGTCACCTACACCCCGTTTGGCGAAACGTCGGTACTCACGGTAAAAAACCCGCCGTCGGCGTGGGAAGCCCCCACTCTGCGCGCGGGGGAGGCGTTGGACGAAGCGGGCGTACTCACACTCAGCAACAGCACGGGGGCACCCGTCACGCTGGTGCTGGATTACGTGGAACTGCCCTTTGCCAACCGCAAAGCGCTTACGTACCTCAACCACGTTACCATTACGGTATCCCGCGGGACGGAGGTATTGTACAAAGGCCCCTACACCCGCATTAACGATGAGGAAACCGGGCTCTCACTGCGTTGCCCCTTGCAAGCGGGAGAAACGGCAACCTACACGGTGGGCTTGCGGTGCGGCTACGGCCACACCGGCGAGGGTACCGGTTTTGGTGAGGAAGAATATATCGACTGGAAGTTTTACGCCGTGCAGGAAGCAACCAACGACGCGGCGCAACAGCCCGCCGCCCCGTTTGCAGACCCGACGGTCCGCGAACTGGTGCTGGTGGCGTTCATCGCGGTGGTGTTGCTGCTTGGCGTGGGCGTGTACGAGGTGTGGCGTCGCCGCAATCGGTATTAAAGAGAACTGGTAAGGAAAACCGGCGGATACCCGTCGGTTTTCTGTATTTTTCGCTCTTGTAACACGGGGCAAAGTGTGGTAAAATAGAACTGTTATTTTACAAAAGGCAAGGTGACGGTATGGGATTGCTCAAAACGCTGTTTGGGGATTACAGCCAGCGGGAAATTAAACGTATTCGGCCGCTGTGCGCCGCGGTGCTCGCCTTAGAGGAGCACTACCGCGCCATGGACGAAGCCACGTTGCGCGCGCAAACGGCGCAGTTGCGGCATCGGCTTGCGTGCGGCGAAACGGTGGACGATATTTTACCGGATGCCTTTGCCGTCTGCCGTGAAGCGTGCGACCGTGTGCTGGGTATGCGCCCGTTTGAGGTGCAAATTTTGGGCGGCATCGTACTGCATCAGGGCCGCATTGCAGAAATGAAAACGGGCGAAGGCAAAACACTGGTTGCCACGCTCCCCGCGTACTTAAACGCGCTCACGGGGGAGGGGGTCCACATTGTCACGGTGAACGACTATTTGGCGCGCCGCGACAGCGAATGGATGGGCAAAGTCTACCGTTACTTAGGGCTCAGCGTGGGGTTAATCGTGCACGACCTACCCAACGAGCAGCGCCGCGCGGCGTATGCGGCGGACATCACTTACGGCACCAACAACGAACTGGGGTTTGATTATCTGCGTGACAATATGGTTATTTACGCAGACCGCCGCGTGCAGCGGGGGCACGCGTTTGCCATTGTGGACGAAGTGGACTCCATTTTAATTGACGAAGCCCGCACCCCGCTGATTATTTCGGGGCAGGGCGACAAATCCACCGATATGTACGCCCGCGCGGACAGTTTTGCCCGCACACTGCGTATGGTCAAAGTGCGCGAAGTCAACGCCAAAGAGGAGCAGGACACGGTGGACGGCGACTATTTGGTGGACGAAAAAGCCCGCACCGCCACGCTCACGCAAGCGGGCGTGAAAAAGGCAGAAACGTTTTTTCACGTAGAGAATTTAATGGACCCGGACAACGTCACGTTGCTGCACCAC
>JAZRRV010000238.1:0-1407 GCA_045651085.1 Acutalibacteraceae bacterium | reverse complement strand
GTGTACGTGATGGGAGTCCACTGGGCATACAAGTTGACCGTTCCTCCGGAAGTCGACGTCAAATTCTTCACGGACTGCTGATTGGTGTACGCAGTACCCATTCCATCGGCCTTGGTGTTCCACCCGGCAAAGGTGTAACCGGTCTTCGTAAATCCGTTAGCCGTCAGCGCCTTCGCCACATCGTAGGTGTGGGTGGAACTGGCGGTAGAGCCTCCGGTATTCCCATTCCCGTTATATTTCACGGTGTACGTGATGGGAGTCCACTGGGCATACAAGTTGACCGTTCCTCCGGAAGTCGACGTCAAATTCTTCACGGACTGCTGATTGGTGTACGCAGTACCCGTTCCATCGGCCTTGGTGTTCCACCCGTTAAACGTATAACCCGTTTTGGTAAATCCGTTGGCGGTCAAAGCCTTCGCCACATCGTAAGTGTGAGTAGAACTGGCGGTAGAGCCTCCGGTGTTGCCATTCCCGTTGTAAACAACAGTATATGAGATGGGTGTCCACTGAGCATAAAGCGTGACCGTTCCTCCGGAAGAGGAAGTCAGGTTTTTCACGCTCTGTTTATCCGTGTAGGCTGTACCCGTTCCATCCGCTTTCGTATTCCACCCTTTAAAGGTATACCCTGTCCGTGTAAAGCCATTAGCAGTTAGAGCCTTCGACACATCGTAAGTGTGGGCGGAACTGGCGGTGGAGCCTCCCGTAGACCCATTCCCGTTATACACAACGGTGTAGGTAATCGGCTTCCATTGCGCATACAGGTTAACCGTAGCCCCTGCAGTAGTAGCCAAATTCTTTACAGACTGTTTATCCGTGTAAGCAGTCCCGGTCCCATCCGCCTTGGTATTCCACCCGGCAAAAGTGTAACCCGTCTTGGTAAATCCGTTGGCGGTCAAATTCTGCGCCACGCCATAGGTATGCGTAGAGCTGGCGGTAGACCCGCCTGTGTTACCGTTACCGTTATACTTAACCGTATAAGAAATCCCTTTCCACTGTGCGTACAGCGTAAGGTTCATATTCGTAGCATAAGTCATCGGCGACGTATAAGTGTTACCGGACCCGTCCGCCTTGGTGTTCCACCCGGCGAACGTATAATAAGTCACGTTCGCGGTAGCATTAGCAAAAGTTACGCTCTTCGTCTCATTCCAATACTTCGTAACGCTGGCCGGCACCGTCACGGTTACCCCGGACAGGTTGCCGTTAAAAGACAACGTGTACGCCTCGCTGAGAAACACATCCGCGTTAACAATCCCGCTTGCCGAGTTAGAGGCGGCGCCCTGGTCGCCGGACCGCAAAACCTTACTGGAAACGGTAAAATACTGCTTATTCATGGCCGGCGCAGCAGAATCCCAGTACAACGCCTTACTACCGGCATCCGTTGTGCCGTTTCCGTATTTAGCAATAACC
>JAZRRV010000237.1:0-1655 GCA_045651085.1 Acutalibacteraceae bacterium | reverse complement strand
ATGCTTCGTCCGGTGGAGCACCGCTTACAACTGTTGCCCAATGGGTTTATTGACGACGCCTACAACGCCAACCCCAGCGGGTTCCGCAGTGCGTTGGACGTACTAAGCGCGTTTGATGCTCAGCGTGTATTGGTGACTCCGGGTATGGTGGAATTGGGCGAGCGACAAGCCGCGCTCAACCACGAATTAGGTGCTTACGCCGCCACGCGGTGCGATTATGCCGTGTTGGTGGGGCAAAAGCAAGCCCCTCCGCTGAAAGAGGGGTTACTCTCCGCCGGTTTTCCGTCGGAGCGGTTGTTTGTGGTGAATACGTTGCAGGAAGGGTTGGCGCTGCTGCCGACATTCCCCGCCGCCGTGCGCCGCATTGTGTTGTTGGAAAACGACCTACCCGATAACTTTTGAAAGGTGATATGACTATGAAAACGAAAGTTGCCGTCCTGTTTGGCGGGCGCAGTGTTGAACACGAAGTCTCGGTTATTACCGGTATTCAGGCGTTCAGTGCGCTGGACCGTGCCAAATACGAACCGCTGGTACTGTACATTACCAAAGATAATCAATTTTACACGGGCGAAGTGCTGGAACATATTGAAAGTTACCGCAACCTGCCCGCTGCGCTCGCCGCCGCTACGCGCGTGGTGCCGGTAGCGTGCGCTGACGGCGTGGAACTGGTGCGTTACCCTGCCAAACGGTGGGGCAACAACACGGTAGCCACCTTTGAGGTGGCGATTCCCGCGGTGCACGGCACTAACGTAGAGGACGGCACGCTGATGGGACTGCTGGAAATGCTGAACGTTCCCTACACGGGATGCGACTTGGCTTCCTCGGCATTGGGAATGGATAAGTTTTTAATGAAATCCGTGTTGCGGGATGCGGGTCTGCCGGTGCTGGATGCGCTTTCGTTTTCCGGTAAGGTGTATGCGCAGGACAGCGATAAAGTGCTGAACCGTTTGGAGGAAAGCATTGGTTATCCCGCCATTGTGAAACCGGTAAACTTGGGCTCCTCGGTGGGGATTGCCCGCGCGGACAACCGTGAAGCATTACTCTCTGCACTGGATAACGCCTTTGGTTACGCGCCACGCGTGTTGGTGGAGCAAGCCATTACGCCTCTGCGGGAGATTAACTGCTCCGTGCTGGGCGATACGGATGCCGCCCGCGCCTCGGTGTGCGAAGAACCCGTAAGTTGTGATGAAATTCTGAGTTACAAAGATAAGTATTTGAGCGGCGGAAAATCCTCAAAATCCGGCGGTATGGCGGATTTGAAGCGGCGTTGCCCCGCCGATATTCCGGAAGAATTGGCAGAGCAAGTGCGCGCCTTAGCGGTAAAAACGTTCCGCGCTTTGGGTTGCAGCGGCGTGGCACGCGTGGACTTTTTGAACAATCCCGAAACGGGCGAGTTGTGGGTGAACGAAATTAATACCATCCCGGGTTCCCTATCGTTCTATTTGTGGGAAGCCACGGGTGTGCCGTTCAATCAACTGCTGGACGAAATGATTGCGCTGGCTTTTAAGCGACAACGTAACCGCGAGGCATTGCAATTTGATTACAACACCAATTTGCTGTCCACGGTTTCGCTGGGCGGCGCCAAAGGTGCCAAAGGCGGCAAACTGTAATATCCTTCGGCTAGCCAAATAGAGAGCCCCCGAAAAGTGAAACAC
>JAZRRV010000236.1:0-5164 GCA_045651085.1 Acutalibacteraceae bacterium | reverse complement strand
TATCGGGTGCGCGGTCTTTGCAACGGTCACACAGTTCGCGCAGAGCACCGCCGTCGGTTTCGGGCAACACGGCCGTAACCAGTTTTACCGCGCCGCAGTCCACGGCGTCGGCAAACAAATCGCCCGCTTTTTGCGCGGCTTGCTGACTGCGCAAGGTCTGTACTTCGCGTTGGCTCTCTTTCCATTCCGCCACCAACTGCGTGGCGCGGCGCACCACGTCTTCCGCGCCGTTGGCTTTCATCGTTTCCGCCGCGCGGGAAAGTTCCGCGTAATAATCATTAAGCAGTGACAATACGCCGCCGCCGGTGACCGCCTCAATACGGCGGACACCCGCCGCCACCGACGTTTCTGCCACAATGTGGAACAAGCCGAGTTTGGCGGTGTTGTCGGCGTGCGTACCGCCGCACAATTCAATGGATACATCGCCCATTTTAACAACACGCACCACGTCGCCGTATTTTTCTCCGAACAGTGCCATAGCGCCTTGACGACGGGCTTCCTCAATCGGCATTTCGCTGATTTCTACGGCGTTGCCCGCCAAAATCCAGCCGTTAACAAGCGATTCCACCTGCGCCAACTCAGCGGCGGTAAGGGCGGAAAAATGCGTAAAGTCAAACCGCATACGCTCCGGACCGACCAGTTGACCCGCTTGCTCCACGTGGGTGCCCAACACCTGCCGCAACCCCGCCTGCAACAAGTGGGCGGCGGAGTGGTTACGCACGGTGGCGGCACGGCTCTCCTCATTGACGGCGGCGGTGACGGTGTTGCCAACGTTCAATGTGCCGGATTCCAACACGCCGCTATGCAGCACCACGCCCGAAGCGGTTTTTTGCGTATCGGTTACACAAAAACGCAGGTCGTCTGCCACAATCACGCCGGTATCCCCTACCTGACCGCCGCTTTCGGCGTAAAACGGAGTAACGTCCAGCACCACCGTGGCACGCTCGCCGGCGGTTAACGTTTCCGTTAACTCATCACCGCGTATAATAGCCGTCACCGTAGCGGCGGTGTTCAAGACCTCGTACCCAACAAAGGTACTGCCCGACAACTGCTCCGCCAAATCGGGGTTGCCTTTCCACGCATCGGCACCGGCATCTTTGCGGGCGGCACGGGCGCGTGCGCGTTGTTCCGCCATCAGTTCATTAAACCGCTCCTCGTCCACGGAAAGACCCTTTTCCTCCAAAATATCACGTGTGAGGTCAATGGGGAAACCATACGTGTCGTACAGCTTGAATGCCTCCTCGCCCGACAAGGTGTTATCCTTTACATTGGCAAGCATCGTTTCCAACAACGATAAGCCACTGTCAATGGTTTTTTCAAAGGCCTCTTCCTCGTTGCGGATAACGCGCACGATGAAATCCTGTTTATCCGCCAGTTCCGGATACGCACTGCGGTTTTCCGCAATCACGGTTTCGCACACTTCGTACAAGAACGGACGGTGCAACCCCAGCAAACGACCGTGCCGCGCGGCGCGGCGAAGCAGACGGCGCAGTACGTACCCGCGCCCCTCGTTGGAGGGCATCACGCTGTCCCCAATCATAAACGTGGTGGAGCGGATATGGTCCGTAATGACACGCAGAGAAATATCGGTGGCTTCACCGTCGCCGTAAGAAACACCCGCAATGCGGCTGATGTGCTTCATAATGTTTTGCACGGTATCCACTTCAAACAAGTTTGCCACACCCTGCAAAATGCACGCCAAACGTTCCAGACCCATACCGGTATCAATGTTGGGGTGTTCCAGCGGCGTGTAGTTGCCGTTGCCGTCGCTTTCGAACTGGGTAAACACGTTGTTCCAAAATTCCACGTAGCGGTCACAGTCGCACCCGACACCGCAGGTGGGCGAACCACAACCGTATTGCTCGCCGCGGTCAAAATAGAGTTCCGAGCAAGGGCCGCACGGACCGGAGCCGTGTTCCCAAAAGTTATCTTCCTTGCCCAAGCGCACAATGCGCTCGGGCGAGACGCCCACTTCTTTTGTCCAAATTTCAAACGCTTCGTCGTCGTTTTCGTAAATGGAGACCCAAATGCGGTCCACCGGCAGTTCCAGCACTTGGGTGCAGAATTCCCACGCCCATGCCGTGGCTTCGTGCTTAAAATAATCACCAAAACTGAAATTGCCCAGCATTTCAAAATACGTGCCGTGGCGGGCGGTTTTGCCCACGCGCTCAATATCCGGTGTGCGAATACATTTTTGGCAAGTCGTCACGCGTTTGCGGGGCGGCGTTACCTCGCCGGTGAAAAACTTTTTCATTGGTGCCATACCGGAGTTAATGAGCAACAACGAGGCATCGTTTTTGGGAACCAGCGGAAAACTGGGCAACCGCAGATGCCCCTTGCTCTCAAAAAACGAGAGATATTTTTCGCGCAGTTCGTTCAGACCGGTCCATTGCATAGTATTGACTTCCTTTCGTCATAAAAAATACCTCCGCCCCAGTATGGGACGGAGGTTCCGTGGTACCACCCAATTTGCACCGCAAAAAGCAGTGCCGCTCAAACCCTTTAACGCAGAGGTACGCGCGATTCCTCACCGCGAAGCTCCGGGGCGGCGCCCGTTTAACAGCAGAAGCGCCTTACAGCCACGAGCGCTCTCTCTTTTACTGCCGATGCAACGGTTATTCCCATCACAGCCAATTAATATTTGCCTTTATTTTACCCGATAATCCCCCGCTTGTCAAGACGTAATTTCCACGCACCCCATCCGGTACAATCGGTCGCACAATTCCTTAAATACCGGTGCGGTTGCCTCGCCGGTGGTATCGGCATCCTCTGCCAACACGGTAATGGCGTATTGCGGGTTACTCTCGGGGTAATAGCCGGTAAACCAACTGTGCACCATGGTTTCTTTGCCATCCTCCGTGCGCCAACCGGTTTCGGCGGTGCCTGTCTTGCCGCCCGCACCGCCCACCGCGGGCTCGGCGTCTTTGCCGGTACCATCGGTGACTACGCGGCGCATCATCTCACGCAAGGCGGCGGCGGTAGCGGGTGAACAAATGCGCGAAGGCGGGTCGGCTTGTTCCTCTTTTAGCGTACCCAGCACGTCCACTGTGCCCAAGTACACGTTGGGGCGGTGATACATCCCATTATTGGCTACGCAAGCGGTCATAGCATTGACGTGAACGGGAGTCGCCAACAGGTCACCTTGCCCCATAGACGTATTCGCAAGCCGCGTGGGTTGCGTGAGTTCCGTTTCGGTTGGCAGGGTGGCGCGGTCGGTGAGCCAACCTTCCGTCAGCAACAACGGACTGTCAAATCCCATCATAGAGGCATAACGGTACAACGGCGAAGCACTCGTCAGTTGGCTGAGTTGAATAAAATACGGGTTGCAGGATTTTGCAAATGCACCCAGCAAATCCAGCGTGCCGTGACCCAGAATATAGTGGCATTTAATGCGGTTTGACCCCACCGGAATAACGCCCGCACAAGGAAACGTCTGTGTGGCGGGAACACCGCATTCCAGCGCCGCCATGGCGGTAACGATTTTGAATACCGAGCCGCAGTTGTAGGCGGCGGTGGCGCGGTTGAATAGCGGGGAATCGCTTTTATTCAAATACACCGCCAAATTTTCTGCCGTAAAACTCGGAAAACTGGCGAGCGCCACCAGGTTGCCGGTGTCCACCTCGCTGATGACCACCGCACCGCGGCTAATAGCGGAACCCGCCACCGCTTCTACCATACGCTGTATGCGGCTGTCAATAGTCAGCGCCGCGCCCGCGCGGGCGGCATCCAACGTGTTATCCACCAGTACCTCGCCGCCCGAAAGAACTTGCCCGCGGCCATCCGTACGGTAGGTAAGCGTTACACTACCGGAAGCGGCGCACAACACCTCGTCCAACGCTTGCTCTGCTCCGCAAACGCCGTGTACTCCGTCGTCGCCCACGTAGCCGATAAGGTGCGCGGCAAGCCCCTCCTTGTCGTACCGTCGCGGCACGGTGAACTGCATAATACCGTCGGTAAGCGCGGGAGACGTATCGGTTACCAGCGCGGCGGGTTTTCCGCTGCTGAGCGATGCCTGCAGCGTATCAAACTCTTTTTTGGGAAGGGTATCTGCCAGCGCCGCCAGTGCCGCGGGCGTGCCCACCACGCCGGAGGCATAGCGTGTGCCGGCATTGGTAAGCGGTTGCAGGCGGCAATCGTACAACGTACCGCGCGCCTGCGCCACCGTGAGGGTGACGGTGGATTGCGCTTGCGCTACCTCGTTGTAGCCCTGCTCCGTTAACCGAAACACGCGGGCAATGATACCGCTGAAGGCAAAAAGCAGTGAGCCAAACAGTACAACCAACCGTTTACGCATACAAAAAACTCCTCTCCGTTTGGAGTATACCCGAAACGGAAAGGAGTTAAACGACAAATTACGTATCCGCCGCGCGGCGGAGATAACAACCCACCGGCAGAGGGTGCGGGTACGGCACGCGCACCGTCATCGTGGCGTGAGGCGCCACGGTTATGGGGTCGCCCTCCTCATTAAACAGCGCCGTAATCTCAAGCGGGAACGGCGGTTGGCCCGGAATGAGTACGTCCAACGTATCGCCCACAAAAAAGCGGTTGCGTTGGCTGAGAATGAGGTTGCCGTTTTGGTACCCCGTAACCACCGCGGCGGCTTGGTGGGTGCGAATATAACTGTTGGTTACGGTGTTTTGCAAGGGTTGGCCAAAGAAGAACCCCGTGCCGTACGGGCGGTGGCTGACTTTGCCGGGTTCCTCCCGCAACCAGTCGGGCAGGCGGTAATCCGCCGAGCAACCGCTGCTCACGTAATCGTCCACCGCTTGGCGGTAGGCGTTGGTGATGCCCGCCACGTAAAACGCGGCTTTGGCGCGCCCCTCAATTTTGAAGGAATCAATCCCCGCGCGATGCAGGGCGGGAATGTGCTCTATCATACACAAATCGTAGGCATTCAGCAGATGGGTCTCGCCCGCTTCTTCCTCCACCGTCATCGGATGATGCGGGCGGGTGGGCTCAATCAACTGATACCCCCAGCGGCACGGTTGCGCGCAATCGCCGTGGTTACCGTCCCGTCCCGTGAGGTAGGTAGACAACATACACCGCCCCGAATACGCCATACACATCGCCCCGTGCACAAACGCTTCCAGTTGCAGCGCGGACGGCGTTTTGGCGCGAATATCGGCAATTTCGTCCATCGACAGTTCGCGCGCCAGTACCACGC
>JAZRRV010000235.1:0-4013 GCA_045651085.1 Acutalibacteraceae bacterium | reverse complement strand
GAAGCAAGAAAAGAAGATTTGGAGATTTCAATAGCGCAAGAGCAAATGTTTAAGCCAATGTTGAATCCAAAAGAAATCAAATTCTTCTTCCACAAACTTCGCAAACTTGATACCACAAAGCTGGAGCACCGGCGTTCACTGGTAGACAAATTCGTAAATGCAGTTTTCCTGCACGACGACCGCATTGATTTTGTCTTCAACTATCAGAAGGGCACACAAACCGTGACCTTCAAAGAATTGGAAGAGGCGTCCGAAGGAAGTTCGGATTTAATCGTGTGTGCTCGACCATTATTCAAAAACCCGCTTAAACAGCGGGTTTTTTCTTTACTTAAAAGGTGCTGAAAGGCACCTTTATTGTTTATCAAACAAAGCGCGCCGTTTGGTGGAATGACGCATCATTTCTCGCATTCCGTCAATGTCCTCCGTTTCGAGCATTGTTTTGAGTTGATTGAATTTATCGATAAACAGGTTCATTTGCCCCAAAAGCGCTTCCTTGTTTTCCACAAAGAGTTCGCTCCACATAAGGTCGTTTATGCGGGCGATACGAGTTAAATCTCTAAACGAGTCACCCGTAAACTTCTCCATATCCTCTTTGTCGTTACAAGTCATAAGCGTAATGGCGATGCAGTGGGTCAACTGCGAAAGAAAGCCCACCATCTCATCGTGCTCTTCGGGCGAAAGGGTGGTAACGTTGGAAAATCCGAGTAATCTCCCAAGCTCCATGCAAGTTCGGATGGCATCGGGCGTGTTTTTGTCGGTAGGGGTAACAATGTAGTTGGCCCCGACAAACATCGTGTCGGTGCTGTTTTCCACACCGGAAACCTCCCGCCCCGCCATAGGGTGTGCTGCAATAAATTCCACGTCCGGACGAAGCATCTCCTGAATTTTATACACAATATTTCGCTTAACGCCGGTTACGTCGGTAATGAGTGCACCGCTTTTCAAAAGGGCTTGGTGCTGCTCAATCCATTGCACAAAGACGTGGGGATACAGTGCAAATATCACCAAATCCGCTTGCCCAATCATGCGTGCATCGAGCGTTGTTGAGCCCTCATCAATGATGTTCTCTTTGAGCGCGTAATCTATGGAACTTTGCTCTTTGGTAATAGCACTTATGTGAAACCCAAATCGCTTGAGTACCCTCGCATAGCTGCCCCCCAAAAGGCCAAGACCGACGATTAATATGTTTTTACTGACATCTACTATCATTGCGTTTCTACCTCTGCTCCCAGTCGTTTTATATCCTCAAAAAATCCGGGGTAACTTTTGCGCACCGCTTGCGCGCCGTCAATAGCGCCGCCCGTTTGGGAAAGCACCAAGGACATAGCCATAACAATACGATGGTCGTTGTGGCTGCTGATGAGTTTACCCGTGTATTTGAGTTCTTGCTTTGGTACGGTGATGGTATTGTTGCCGAAAACAAGACCGCCGCCCAATTTTTGAAGTTCTTGGTGCATAGCCGCACCACGATTGCTTTCCTTTACTTGCAAACGGTCGGTGCCCAGAAACACCGCTCCGTTCTTTAGGGCGGCAAGCGCAAACAACACCGGACCGAGGTCGGGGCAATCCGAAATATCCAACGAGGGTGTCCCAGCCGAAATTTGGCGAAAATACTCGGCATACACTCTGTCCCCTTGGAGACTGTCGGGGTTAAGATTATGAATATGAATATCCGAACCGATGTAATTAAACGCGTCAAGAAAAGCCGCGTTGGAGTAGTCCCCCTCAACCGTGCCGGAAAACGCGTGTAACGGCGCTTGCTTCACGGCAATGGTATAGTCACTGACAAACTCAACGTCAGCACCGAAAGATTGCAGCGCCGCAATGGTGAGGTTAACGTAGGACCTGCTCTCAAACGGTGGAATTACCTCAATCACCGAATCTCCGCCCACGTACACAAGGGCAAAAATCAGTCCGGTAATAAACTGGCTGCTGATATCCCCTCGGATTGTATAATGCCCGCCGGTAAGGTTGCCGCAAACCGTCACAGAATTAGCGCTCTTTTCAAAGACAAAGCCCTTTTCACGGCAAAGTTGCTCGTATACATCCAACGGCCGTTCAAAAAGCCGTTCACTGCCACACAGGGTAACTGTTTTGCCCAAGCACAGGGCAAGCGGGATAAAAAAGCGCAGGGTGCTACCGCTTTCTCGGCACAGCAACACGGGGTTCTCCGCTTGCATAAATTCTGCCGAATCAATGTTTACGGTATCGTTATCCACCGTGATTTTGGTACCAAGCGCCTTTAGGCAATCCATACTTGCCAGAATATCCTCGCTGTAATCAAAACCGGATAGGCGGCATATCGCTTTAGACAACGCTGCACCAATTAAGTATCGGTGTGCCATACTTTTGGAAGGCGGTGCACTTATCTGCCCGCTTAATTTACACGGTTTGAAGGTTGCTATCATCGTATCCGTCCTCTGTCAAATAGTCTCCGTCACTCGGTTTCCCAAACAGGCCTTTGCCCTATCAATCACTTCCAGGCATTTCATCGTTTTAAGTTCATAACGTCCAATCTCTTGTACCAGCGTGACGGTGACACTATCACCGTCCGCTTTTTTATCGTGGAACGCCGCCTGTGTTATCTTATCCCAATCCAATTCAACCGCGTTGTACAAACCGCACTTGATAAGCACTTGAATGACTCTCGCTCTAATCGCTTCGCCGCACATAGGAATGAGCCCCAGTGCCACACATTCGCCGTGATACAGTTCACGCAAATTTTCACTGCTTTCAATGCCGTGCCCAATGGTGTGCCCAAAATTGAGTATCTTTCTCAGTCCCGTTTCCTTTTCGTCTTGCTCAACCACGGCTTTTTTAATATTCAATGAACGCACAATAATTTCATCCAGGTGAGTAGCTATATCTTTATGTTCAAATATATCAAACAACTCACTGTCCGAGGTAAGCGCCATTTTAACCGCTTCGGCAAGACCGTTTGAAATTTGTCTTTGGGGCAGGGTAACTAGCAATTCAGGGTCAATGAGCACCTTTTTCGGTTGATAAAAGGCACCCACGATGTTTTTAACGCCGCCCAAATTGATAGCCGTTTTTCCGCCAATGGAAGAGTCTATCTGTGAGAGAAGTGTGGTGGGGATGTTGTAAAAATCAATACCTCGCATATACGCCGAAGCCGCAAATCCCGAAAGGTCGCCCACCACGCCGCCGCCAACCGCCACGACACAGTCTTTTCGCGAAAAGCCGTGGTCCAGCATCGTGTGCAAAAGGTTACCGAACACGTCCAAACTTTTGGAAGTTTCCCCACTCTCCACGGTGCAAACAACCGGCTCTTTGCATTGTTCTGCCACGGTCTGTGCATAGGCGGCAGGAACGCCGCAATCCGTTACCACAAGAACGCGCCTGTCTAAATTCAAGTGTTTTCCTGCCCGTTCCAAAACACCGCGTTCGACAAGGATATCATAACTGTGTTCTTTTAAGTTCATATGTATGGTCATCGTTATCACCCTTACAGCTCGGTGTGCGGCGCAAACGTGCCTGCCACTTTCAGTTTATCACACACCTGGTTTAATTCCTCCAGCATTGCCTTGCCGTTGTCCGTGTTGGTCGTACCGTCAATTTCTACATAGAAATAATACTGCCACGAATGTTTTTTGAGCGGTCGGCTTCTGAGCGCCGTCATATTGTATCCGTATTTTCCTATAATACTGATTGCATTGGCAAGCGAACCCGCTTCGTTTTTCACGGTGAACATTAAAACGGAACTGGAAAGTACCGGCGAGGTTGCTTGAACTTTTGAGAGAACAGCAAAACGCGTGGTGTTTTCCCCGCTTTTGTTGATATTGGCTTCCAACACGGTAAGTCCGTAAATTTCTGCCGTTTCCACACTGGCAATCGCACCAAAAGTTTTGTCGTTTAATTCAGCTACGCTTTTGGCGGCAACGGCCGTGTTGCCCACTTCCTCGGTGTCAAACCCACGGAACTTAATGTAATCGTGGCACTGGCTGAGGGCTTGCGGGTGGCTTGTTACCCGTTTAATATCGTTCACCGTTGAA
>JAZRRV010000234.1:0-11695 GCA_045651085.1 Acutalibacteraceae bacterium | reverse complement strand
AATATCGTTCACCGTTGAACCGGCAACACCAAGAAGATTTTGGTGGATTTCAAGCTCGTAAATGCCGTTTATGAAAAGCCCGCCCGAAAAAATCAGGTCGATGGTCTGCCCCACTTCGCCTGCGTAACTGTTTTCTATAGGCAGTACGGCTACGTCGCTTTCGCCGTTTACCACCGAATCGTACGCCGCCTTAAAATCTCGGTACGAGACCCGGTTACATTCGGGAAAAATTCTTCCCGCCGCTATATGGGCAAACGCACCCTCTACGCCGCTGTAGGCAACCTTTAATCCGCTTTGCATACGGTGTTGGTACGCGCGGGAAACCGACATCATATTTTTTATGTAATCAATATAATATTCTTTTAAGGTATCATCCTCAATAAGCGCCGTGTTTTTTTCAATGACCGCCGCTTCCCGCTTGGGGTCCGAAATCGGCAACCCATACACCTTTTTATATTCAAAAACCATTTCGGCAGCGCGCATCCTCTTTACAAAAAGCTGCGCCATTTGGGAATCTACCTCATTTATAATTTCTCTTGCTTTGTCCAGTTGGTTTCCCATAATTCCTCTTCCTTTCAAGCGGAAAGTAGTACCTACAGCACCGTTTTCCGATGGCGATTGCCGCGATTACAGTTTATCGGCAATATCTAAAATCAATCGTTCTGTTTTCTCCCAACCAAGGCAAGGGTCGGTAATGGATTTGCCGAAAACGTGCTCACCGGCACCTTGGGCACCGTCCTCAAGATAACTTTCAATCATCAACCCTTTTACCAGTTTTTTAATGGTGGTGTTCTGATTACGGCTGTGAACAATGTCTTTGGCAATGCGCACTTGTTCCAAGTAGTGTTTTCCGGAATTGTTATGGTTGGTATCCACAATGACCGAAGGGTTCACCAAATTCGATTTCGCATACAATTCTTCCACCCGTAACAGGTCCTCGTAATGGTAGTTGGAAACGCTTCTGCCGGTGAAATCAATATATCCGCGGAGAATCGCGTGAGCGTAGGAGTTACCCTCGCTTGTTACTTCCCATCCGCGATAGATAAACGTATGGCTGGACTGTGCCGCCACAATGGAATTCATCATCACGCCGAGGTCGCCTCCGGTGGGATTCTTCATACCAACGGGAACGCCAAGACCACTTGCGGTAAGACGGTGTTGTTGGTTTTCCACCGAGCGTGCCCCAATGGCAACATACGAAAGCAGGTCGGAGAGGTAACGGTGATTCTCGGGATAAAGCATTTCGTCCGCGCAGGAAAAGTCATAGTCGCGCAGAGCCGCCAAATGCAGTTCACGAATGGCAACGATACCTTTGTACATATCGGGTTTTTCTTCGGGGTTGGGCTGGTGGAGCATCCCTTTGTACCCCTGCCCCGTGGTTCTCGGTTTGTTGGTGTAAATTCTCGGTATAATAATAATCTTATCCGAAACCTGCTCCTCAATTTTGCGAAGCCGCGCAATGTATTCCAGCACGGGCTCGCTATAATCGGCAGAGCAAGGGCCAATCACCAGAATAAATTTATCTAAACCGCCCTCGAATACGGCTTTTATTTGTTCGTCGCGTTCCGCTTTTACCTGCGCCATACGCTCGGTTAACGGGAACTCCCTTTTAACGTCCTGCGGAATGGGGAGTTTTCTGTGGAAATTCATTTGCATTGTGGGTTACCTCTCTCTTTGAAATTTTGGAAAATAAAAAGTCCGCATTCCATTGATGCCCTAAAGCGTAACGAATGCGGACTGTCCGTATTGTTTAATCCAATGATGCCGATTTACACATTGGATATCACAGAAAGCGGGCAGCCCTTGACAAAGTAATAAAAATAGTTAAAATAGGTAAAAAATTTATTCATTGTCGTAACTACTCCTTTCCGTGAATTTTATTTCGCTTTATTATACACCCGTTTTTTGGATATGTCAATAGCACTTGATTGAAATAAATTACAAAACAACCCGCCGCAGAATACCGCGGCGGGTTGTTTCATTGAAACATATTACGATTTGCGCCACACCATTTTATTGACGATGCCGGTGTAAGACTGAATAATTTTCACCACTTTGTCCGACACGTTTTCGTCCGTATAATCGGGCACGGGGATACCGTGGTTTCCGTCCGCCGTCATCTCCACCGCGGTGGCTACCGCTTGGAGCAACGAGTTCTCATCAATGCCGGCCAATACAAAGCACGCTTTGTCCAGCGCTTCGGGGCGCTCGGTGGAGGTGCGGATACACACCGCCGGGAACGGACGGCCGATGGAGGTGAAGAAACTGCTTTCTTCCGGCAACGTACCGCTGTCGGACACCACGGCAAACGCGTTCATTTGCAAGCAGTTGTAGTCGTGGAACCCCAACGGTTCGTGCTGGATAACCCGCTTGTCTAACGCAAACCCGCTGGATTGTAACCGATTGCGGCTGCGGGGGTGGCACGAATACAAAATGGGCATATCGTAGGTTTCTGCCAGTTTGTTAATAGCCGTGAACAGTGACACAAAGTTCTTTTCGGTATCAATATTCTCCTCGCGGTGAGCCGAAAGCAAGATATATTTACCCTTTTCCAACCCCAACCGCGCGTGGATATCCGAGGCGTCGATTGCCGCCAAGTTAGCGTGCAACACCTCCGCCATCGGTGAACCGGTCACGTAGGTACGCTCTTTGGGCAACCCACAATCCGCCAAATAGCGGCGAGCGTGTTCGGAATACGCCAAGTTTACGTCGGAAATGATGTCCACAATGCGGCGGTTCGTCTCCTCCGGCAAACACTCGTCCTTGCAACGGTTGCCCGCCTCCATATGGAAAATCGGGATATGCAAACGCTTGGCCGCAATGGCGGAAAGGCAGGAGTTGGTATCCCCCAAAATAAGCAGGGCATCCGGTTGCAACTGCGCCATCAGTTTGTACGAGGCGCTAATAATGTTGCCCACCGTTTCGCCGAGGTCATCACCCACGGCATCCATATACACTTCCGGGTCAGCCAGTTGCAAATCCTTAAAGAAAACCCCGTTTAGGTTGTAATCGTAATTTTGGCCCGTGTGTGCCAGCAAACAGTCAAAATACCGCCGGCACTTGTTAATCGTCGCCGCCAAACGGATAATCTCCGGCCGCGTACCCACAATAATGAGCAACTTTAGTTTTCCGTTTTCCTGCCAATGAATGTCGCTATACTTCGTTTTCATACAATCCCCCTCTTTCGGCAATCGGCCACTGCTTATTTCTCCGCTAACCGCTCACGGATATACGCCAGTGCCTGCAATTTCTCTTTTGTCTCTTCCACGTTCAACAACTGGGTATTGTTCGAGTTAAACTCGTGCAACGGATTGCGTTCTACATCACCGGTTTTGAAATATTTATCGTAATTTAAGCCACGAGTATCTGCCGGAACGCGGTAAAAGTCTCCCATATCCACGGCGTGGGCACATTCTTCGTTGGTGAGCAGCGTTTCGTACATCTTCTCGCCGTGACGTATGCCAATCACCTTAATCTCGGTTTTGCCGGCGGGGTCAAACAATTCCACCACCGCTTGCGCCTGCGTTTCAATGGTGCAAGCGGGTGCCTTTTGCACCAAAATATCCCCGTTTTCGCCGTGCTCAAACGCGAATAGCACCAAATCCACCGCCTCATCCAACGACATAATGAACCTCGTCATAGACGGTTCGGTAATGGTAATGGGTTTCCCGGCACGGATTTGGTCAATCCACAACGGAATGACCGACCCGCGTGAGCACATCACGTTGCCGTAGCGCGTGCAACAAATTTTGGTTTTGTTCGGGTCTACCGTGCGCGATTTCGCCACCGCCACCCGCTCTTCCAGCGCTTTGGTAATGCCCATGGCATTCACCGGATATGCTGCCTTGTCCGTAGACAAACAAATAATGGATTTAACCCCCGCATCCACCGCGGCAGTAAGCACGTTATCCGTTCCTATCACGTTGGTACGCACGGCTTCCATTGGGAAAAACTCGCAAGACGGCACCTGCTTGAGCGCCGCCGCGTGGAACACGTAATCCACACCGCCCATCGCGGGACGAATGGAATCGATATGGCGTACGTCGCCGATGTAAAATTTAATTTTGTCCGCGTACTCAGGGTATTTCGCCTGATATTCGTGACGCATATCGTCCTGCTTTTTCTCGTCGCGGGAAAACAGACGAATCTCGCCGATATCCGTGGCTAAAAAGCGGTTGAGCACCGCATTACCGAAACTACCGGTTCCTCCGGTAATGAGTAGGGTCTTTCCTGCAAACAGTGACATATTGACACGCTCCTTTTTACTATGCAAATCGTATATATTTTTTATTTCCGTATCCCTTTAAGGAATAATGCTTCCAACACATATTGGGTATGTATTCTGGTTTCCTTATAAAACAGCGGCGCGATAATGGCTGATGTGAATTGTGCCAGCACCGTCGCAACGGCCGCACCGATAATTCCAAAAGCGGGAATCAGCGCCGCATTCAGCACAACGTTGGTAACGGAGCCGATGCTCAAATACTTCCATACGTACTTGTTTTTGTTTTCACACAATATCCAAATGCTTCTTGCGGTACCAATCATCGCAAACACGGTGTACCAGATAATAACCCGCAAAGTACTTGCTGCCGCGGCATAAGCGGAACCGTATAAAATCTTGATAATAAGGGGGGCACACAGGGAAATAATCAGCGCAATGGCGCCGCAACCCCAAAGTAACAAACTGTACAACTGTTTGAGTCGTTTTAGGTAACCGCTGTCCCCATTGTCTTTCATTTCCAAAATGACCGGCCGCGCCGAAGTGATAAACGCCTGCGGCAAAAACAACCACGTGGAGCATACCGTTAACGCCGCCGAATACAAACCGGTTTGCACGTTGTCGTTCAAGATTTGTTCTATCATAACTTTATCAATTTGCGTATAAACAGTGCTTACCAAACCGGAAAGGATAAACGGGGCGCTTTGGAATAAAATCACTTTCACAAGCGATTTGTTAAATTTGAGCGCTCCCTTTTCGCGCGAGAAATAAAAGAATACCAATCCCAGCGCAATACACAAAGTGTCCACACCCAGGGCGAAAGCAAACCACATAACGCTCTTGTTGGTCGCCAGCAAATACACCTTATATAACGACATAAGAATATACGCCACGCACTTGACCACCGAAGGATACTTGGACAGTAATTTGGATTGAAACCAATAATCAAAAACGTTGAACGCCTTAAAAACCAAGGTTAACGATTGCAAAAAAGCTACTGCAACATACAGCGTTTGCCATTGTTTCAGAAAACCCACCAACACAACAACTGCCATACTGGACAAAGCGCTGGATGCCAAACTCATCACCAATGCCGTGCCCAACAATTCACGGTTTTCGTGTTCTGCTTTGGTAAATTCCTGAACCAACACCCCTTCCATTCCCAAACTGGAAATGCAAGAGAAAAAAGCAACAATCGCCGCGGCGTAATTGATAACGCCGAAATTGGAAGGCCCTAAATAGCGGGCGGAAATCATGCCAATGACAAACGATAATACCATTTGCACCACATTGGCGCCCACTATCCAGCCGGTGTTTTGGAGAAAGCGGTTTTTTGTTAAGTTAATTTTCAGCATACGCATCCCTCTGAAAACAACTTTTTTTCAATGGAAAATACTGCTCGTTCAATTCCTTGCCGCAATCGGCAATCAGTTTCCCCGCCAACACGTCCATCGCATCCACTGCCTCCAAATGCAAATACGGAACCAGCATGGACAATTCGGTACACGCCAGTATAAACACGGTGGAATCGACAGAAAATTCCGCGCAAAGAAGCCGCTCCACCTCCGCTGCCATCGTGGCAAAATCACACGCACCGGCCTTTATCTTGCGTATCATATCCATAAGCCGTCGGTTGGTCTCATCGCACGGATAGTGTACGGCATCCACCGGTTTGCCCGCGGTGTTGTAAACGTCCCCCTGCACGGTTCCCAGCGTAGCCAATACGCAAACCGACTTTCCCTTGTGTGCCTGCGCAACGTAACGGCACGTTTCCCGCACCATATTGATAAACGTGATACCTTCCACACGTTCAAACTCTTGATAAAAGTAGTGTGACGTATTACAGGGAATCGCAAAGCGCTCACAACCGAATTTCTTTGCCGTATGGATATTTTCCCGAATCAGCGGTAACGGAGAATCCCCCCCGTGTAATATAAACTCCGTTCGGTCCGGCACGGTAGGGTCGTTTAAGATGCACAGTTTCAAATGCTGTTGGTCCGTTTGCGCAGAAGTGTACAACACAATCCGCCGAAACAGTTCCGCGGTGGCCGCCGGCCCCATACCTCCAATAATTCCTACATCAAACATGGTTTTCTCCCTCAATCGGCAAGGAAATCATATTCCCAAGCCACTTCGCTGCTTCTTCCGTATAAATTTCAGACATTCCCGCGGTGGGGGTAAATGTCATCTCGCCAAATACAACCGTCCCGTTACTGTCGTAAAAATCCACCCTCACAAAGGGTATCCCTTGCGACAATCGTCTGGCATATTGTATCATTTCCTCAAAACAGGCGGGGCGCATATCGTCGGTGGGTGTTAGCGTGGCTTTTTCCTTGGTAATATCAAGAACATTCCATTCTAAATCGCAATGCAATTTTTTGAATTCGTTTTCTCTGTCGTACCCATAGTAAAAAAAGCGCGGTTCGCCGTTAAAGCAGAAAAACTTATAGTCATTCGGCAACGTGCCGTCCGCCGTATCAATTATTTTTTCACAAATAATGCGGGGGCGGATGTTAAGATAATGCGTTTCGGCTGTTTCCCAGCCGTATTTATGCGTCATCCAATATTGCAGTTTTCCCTTGGCGGCTTGCCAATCCAGCTCGTTTTTGTTCCGACAAATAATATTGGTGCCGCACCCGTCGGTTGTTTTTAGCACAAACGCATTCGGCAAAGTGTCAAAATCAATATCCTCCACCCTGTCAAACACCCCGTACAGTGTGTTCAGTATCTCGGGGCACCCTTTTTCTGTAACGTATTCCCGCACGCGGTACTTATCCGCACATTGCAACATAATCTCTTGATTACCGAATAATTTGAGCCATTGCAATTTTTCGTTAAACGTTTGCGGTTTTTTTAGATTCAACCGTTTTCCCGTATTGTATTTGTATACATACTTGGTTGCGGCTATGGGCGAAATATGAGTTAACGTTCGGCATATCCGCCTTTGAATAGCAATGTAGGCACCACGTATTACCTTGTTGTGCTTAATACTCATCCTTTACCTCCTGCGCGCAAATAACCTTTTTATCCTTTCAGCAAATAACGCGGTAACATACTGCAACAAATCTTTAAGTGAAAAACCCCGAAGTTCGTACCGCATCACACCGGCGTTGCCCTTTCCGTTCGGCTGTTTATCCGGTGTGTGCATATCGTACAAGTAAATGTCCTTTCCCGGAACGTCCAACAACACATTCATCTCGTACGGGCGGAATTGCAACCCGTAACTGCAAACCACCTTGTAAGGCAAGCAACGTGTGGATAACAGATATCGTTTTCCGCACATTTCGCGTCCGTAACCCGCCAAATCCACAACCACGCCGGCTGCCTGCAAATCCGCAGAGAAATGCTCTTGCAGTCTCATATTCTCAAAAAAGATGTCATACCGTTGCGCAAAACCAACGGGCGCAAAATGATACCGCTCCACGGCTCCTGTCATTAACCGCACTTGGTGAACGTTATCCGGTATTCTAACGTGCTCGCCCAAATCGGAGCAATTCGTACTTCTCGCAATGCGGGGAATCACGTAAAACTTATTCTTTTCCACAATGTAACCCACAAAATATTTACCCCACGACTTATCCGACCAATGGTTAATTCCGGCAGGAATACGGGGATTATACGCTAAGCGGTCTTCATGCTCCAAATACCAGGTTTTGAAGCCCGTCCACCATTTTTTAGTCCAACACTGACCCCACGTGATACTGTACTGTCCTAAATACGTATCGTATTCGTCCGCTACGGGAACAAAGTTACGACGGGCGTACCCATTCCACTCGTGGCCGTATAAAGCCACTCCGGTAACGCAGTCCTCCTCTTGGTAATACGCCAACGCCTGCTTCATATATTCGTAAAAATCGGGCGCTACAACCAAATCATCCTCCAAAATAATCACGGCATCGTAGCGCTCTGTCAAATCCCCGCACGCAAGAACGTGTTTGCGCAAACCCTGCCGCTGCGGAAACCGACGAACAATTTTTTCGCCGTGCAGCCACTCAAAATTTTCCGCAACCGCCACAACGTCATCCTCGTTGTCCGCTTTATCCAAACTGATAATCAGTGGTATATCCGTATCCGCGTAATGCGCCGCTTTTATCGAATCTAACAACCTTTGTAATGCCTGAGGACGGTTGTATCCTACCGCAACAATAGCCGGCTTCATTAGCTTTCTTTCCCCTTTTCCATCTTTTTTACCAAGTGGTCCCCGTTGTTTCGCGGCAACCAAAACCGATAGGTATTCACATTTTGGGGCATACAACCGCGCAACGTACAAAACGCCGCATCAAACCCCACCCGTTTGGCTTCTCTTCTGTTTTTTGCGGAACAAGCCCATACGCTGCCGTAGGGATACGCAAAATACCGAATTTTACGTCCCGTGATACTCTCCAACAAACGTTTGGATTGTGCCATCTCTTCCCGCGAATTCGGCGTCGTTCTTAACCGAGTGTGGTTAACACCGTGCGCCCCTACCGTGCACAATTCGTCATCGGCCATCTCCAGCAATTGTTCCCGGGTTATATACCCGGGTTTGTCTATCAACGCGGTAGCCACAAAGAGTGTAAACGGAATGTGGTTTTGCTTCAAAAACGGATAGGCGTTGGTATACACGGTTTCGTGCACGTCGTCAAACGTCAGCACCAGTTGACCATCACCTTTACCGTCAAGAGCCGTCTCCAATGCACAAATGCCCCGCTTTTGCCTTTGTTTCTCAACAAATTCAACAAACGATTCCTTATTGCTAACAAAGGTTTTCGGGTCGGTCTCCCCGTCAATTATCGAATGGAACATGACGATGGCTGTTCCTGCGGGATTCTTGGCTTTGCGAAACACCCATTCGTAGTACTTGGTCCAAAACGCATAGTAGTAATTTCGCATACTACCACCTCAATCATTTCATAAGATAATACACCGCTCCATACCATTTTAACCGCAAAAGTACCAACGCGCACTTTTGCTTGCGCCCCAGCACAGGAGATTTGCTCAGCACCTTTATCATATCGGCGTAATCGGCGTACTGTGTCACCGTATTCACGGTTTTCCTAAAACTTTGCTTGCCCCCGAAAACCGCCTCATTACGCAAGCTGTCAACAACCAAAAAGAACAGTTTGCGATAATACCACGGTTTTTTTTGCTCAAATATCCCGTTTTTTTCAAAAAAATGCCGAACTAACTCATTCAATTTCACCAGCGACTCGAACATACGAGGGCGGTAGGACGACATTATGGAGCCGGACTGTCGGATACGATATTTATACAACGGCTCGTTAACGCAAGCGATGCGCTCGCCAACAAGCAAACAACCAATAATAAAAGCTGCGTCCTCGTTGTATTGGTATTTCTTATCAAATCGTAATTTACTATCCTCAATTAAACTCCGACGATACAATTTTGTGCCGATACAGGATACCAGATTCCACGGAACGACTTCCAACACCAGTTGGGAAAACACCTGGGTTGTCATATACTCCTTGACAAGCGGTGAGAACAACACCGGAACTTCCTTATCCTCATAAAGCATAGCATACCCGGACATAACCATATCGGCTCGGTTTTCTTCCGCCGATTTTACCAACCGTTCAAGGGCTTCGGGAACGAGGATATCGTCGGAATCCAAAAACAGAACATACTCTCCTCGCGCCTCATCCAATCCGTGGTTGCGGGTATATTCCAAACCTCGATTTTCCCCATTATCCACCAAGCGAATCCACGGGTGTTGTTTTTGAAATTCTGCACAAATGTCAAAGGCGGCGTCCGGTGTGCCGTCGTTCACGCAAATCAATTCAATCGCATCGTAGGTTTGCCGTGCAACGCTCTGTATGGTTTGTGCGATAAACGGTTCTGTTTTATACACCGGCATAATCACGGAAACCAGCGGGTGACTACCCATTGGCGATTACCCCCTTTGCCCGTACTTTCAACTGTTCTCGACGATATTTCATAACGCCGCACAAATAACAGAACGCACCAAACGCAATGGACATTCCTTCAAAGACGGGTTCCAAGAAAAAGGCAATCATAAACCCAACCGCAATGGAAAACACGGCAACGTCCCAGCCCGTAGTCTCCGAGTTTTTAAGCGGGGGAAACGATTTTGCCAGCGCCGCCAAACACCAAACGAACAGGCCGAGCGCCGGGAAAATCCCCGTGTACTTGGCAACGTCTAAGAACAAGTTGTGTGCGTAATTCACTACCGTGATTTTACCAAACGGGTTGTCCGGCAGCGCCGCCAACACCTTAGCCGACATTTCCCATCGGCTGTTGGTCAACAACTCATCGTTCTCGCTAAGACCTTCGGCGAACCGATTGGCAAGTTCAGAGGATTCTACCCACGTGCGAACACCGGCAACGTTCATCTGATACAGTACTGCCGCACCGACAATCAATACCAGTACCGACACCACCACCCGCATACTCTTAAAATTGTTTCTTCGCACATTCATCACCACGTTTAGCGCAAAGCAAATGACGATTAAAAACAACAACGTACGCGAAGCGGAAACAAGCGTACCGTACAAGGCAACCACGCACGCCAAGAGAATGGCCCAGCGTTGTTTACCTTTGGTAATGTACAAACCGTAAAACAATAGACACACTACCGGTATGAACAGTAAATTATGAAGAGTGGCTGTAATTTCCCCACCCCAAATATTCGTGAACGCACGTTCTTCCAGCGAATACGGGTTGGCAATATAGATTCCCAAATTCAGGGCAGCGTGCGCAAAAAAACCAACCAACATCATTAAAACCGGTTTTTTTGTTTCGCCGGAATGGTGAGCCAGCCAGTATCCTGCAAAAAACAATATCACGGGATTCATCATATTTTTTGCAAACCAATCCAACGTGACATCGGAATAGTTAATGTAATAAATGCCGGTATGTAATAACAAAATCAGTCCGAGCGCGAACAACGACTTGCTGAAATCCTGTTTGGCGGCACCCGACCACAAAATCACCGTTGCCGCCAATATAAGCAGGTAGTTTTCCAACCCGGCAAATCCTAAAAACACGGCGAACACAAGTGCCGTTACGATAGGAATCCATTTCTTTTTCATGGTTTACCTGTCACTCGCTCTCTTTTCTAAAAACTCCAAAACGGGTTTGGTCATTGCCCGGTAATTTTTCTCTGTCTGTGCAAAGGTCTGCGCCGACAACCCCTTATCCGCCAGTTCTTTTTCACTACGTTCCAACGTGGTTTTCAACGCGCGAGAAATGCCTGCTACCGATTCATCGTCAATAAAATAGAAGTAATCGTAGTATTCCGTAGGCATACCGCCAACGCGCGTGGTCAATACCGGTGTGCCCGAAACCATACATTCCAAAATTTTGGATGAAAACGAGTAGTTACTGTAATCATCCGCTGTGGGTTTGTTAATCACAATCAAATGCGCTTGTTTAAGTGCCTTTAATGCTTCCGCACGGGGAACGCGCCCGAAAAAGCGAATACGAGCATCCTTGGCAGCACACTCATCAATATAG
>JAZRRV010000233.1:0-1146 GCA_045651085.1 Acutalibacteraceae bacterium | reverse complement strand
CCCGACAGAAAGCGCCACACCGGGTGCGCCATCCGCTGTGGCGGTCGGCGCAAAAGGCGTCCCACCGCTTTTGGTCAACTGCGCTACCACCCGCTCCGTCGTCGGCGCCTTATTTAGCAGCGGCGTATCCCGCGGTGCCGTAACCGTAACCGTATGTCCCTCGTCATCCGTTGCCGTAAGCGATAACGGATGAGCCGTAAGGTGCAGCGTAACGGGAACGCGTTGTACTTCACGGTCGTACAACCGCGCTAAGCGGGATAACACTTCCGGTGTGGCCACATCCTCTGCACGACGGCTGCCAAACATTGCCGCCCCGCGTTTTCCGGTAAAATACCCATCCGTAAACCCGTTGCGGGAAAATACCCGTTGTAAATCGTCTGTCAATTGTGCATCCGGCGTTTCGCTGTCCAGCAAGCGGCGCAACACCGCCGTGGCTGCTGCCACGTATTCGGGGCGCTTCATTCGCCCTTCAATTTTTAGCGAAGCAACACCCAACGCGCACAATTCATCTATGTGACCGTATAACGATTGGTCTTTCAAACTGAGCGCCGCTTCCCCTTCTTTGGGGCGATGCCCCACCGCAAACGGCAAGCGGCACGGTTGCGCGCACAAACCGCGGTTACCGCTTCTCCCGCCTAACATAGCGGATAACGCACACTGCCCCGACACGGACATACACAACGCCCCGTGGACGAACACTTCCAACTCACATCCCAAGTCGGCACAGGCAGCAATCTCCTTACACGACATCTCCCGCGCCAGCACCACGCGGGAAAAACCCGCCTCGCGCAGGCGGCGTACCCCTTCCGGCGTGTGGCAAGATAACTGCGTGGAAGCATGCAACGGCATAGCGGGTGCGGCGGCGTGAATGACCCGTGCCAAACCGCGGTCCTGCACAATCAACGCATCCGCGCCGCAAACACACGCGGCTTCGGCTATGGCCAACGCCTCCGGCAACTCGCGTTCGCGCACCAAGGTGTTCAGCGCCACGTGCACCCGTACACCGCGGGTATGGCAAAACGGCAGGGCCCCGTCCACCGAGCAGGCAGCGTCGTCCTTCGCCTCTATACAAAAATTACGGCGGTTGGCACGAGCGTTAAACGCCCCCACGCCCAAATACACCGCATCGGCACCTGCACGCACCGC
>JAZRRV010000232.1:0-1773 GCA_045651085.1 Acutalibacteraceae bacterium | reverse complement strand
GGATTTTCTCTTCCGTTTGTAAATTAACGGGTAGTTAATTTCGTTCTTTGCATTGTTTAATTTTCAAGGTCCTATTCGCTGCCCCTCGCGAGACAGCTTTGCTATCATACCACTACTTCAACCCTTTGTCAACTCTTTTTTTAGTGTTTTTTGAAAATAAAAATTCCAACCGACAACGGCGGTAAAAACAAGGCCCCGTTTTGGACCTGCGCCTCCCCCAAAATTTGCCGAAACGTGCCTTCCGGCATAGGCAGTGCGGCTTGTTGTTCACGGCAATTCACCGCGCACAACAATCGCTCGTCCTCGCTCTGCCGCTCAAACACGACGGTTCCCTCCGGCGCTTCCAACGGGCAAAACGCCCCTTCGCGTAAAACGTCGCAATCGTGCCGCATCGCGCCCAACGCTTCAAACCACGCCACCAACGAAGCGTCCTCTTCACCCCACGGATAACATCCGCGGTTAAACGGGTCGCGATACCCTTCCAAGCCCGCCTCATCACCGTAGTATACGCACGGCACGCCGGGTACGCAATACTGCAACGCGGCCGCCAACCGTAACCGTCGCACACCCAGTGCCCTCTGCTCCGGTGACAACCGTTGTTCCGCTTGCCACCGTCGACCGCGACCGTTAGCAGGTTCGCCCGCTAACAGAGTCAGCACCCGCTCGGTATCGTGTGTACCTAACGAATTCATCAGCAATCGAGTAACTTGCGGCGGGTAGTTTTCCACCACCGTCTCAATTCTGTCAAAAAACCGCGCGACATCTCCGTCGCGTACCACGTCCAAAATCGCCTCGCGGAACGGATAATTCATAACGCTGTCCAACTGCCGCCCCAACAAATACCGCCGCCGATGTCCGTAACTGTGTTTGTTGCTGGCATCCTCCCACACCTCGCCCAACACGAGTGCCTGCGGGTCGGTGGCTTTCCCGCGCCGCCGCAATGCTTCCAAGAAGGCATCAGGCAATTCATCCGCCACGTCCAGCCGCCAACCGGATGCCCCGTCTTTCAGCCGCGTAGCCACCACACCGTCCTCGCCGGTGATGTATTGCAAAAAGGATTCGTTTAACTCCTCTGCCTCGGGCAACGTGGAGAATCCCCACCAACCGGCATATTCATTGGGCCACTGCGAGAACCGATACCAGCCCGCATACGGCGACTCCGGCGATTGATAAGCACCCTGTACGGCATACCTCCCGTTGCGATTAAAATACACGCTGTCCGCGCCGGTGTGGCTGAACACACCGTCCAGCAACAGACGAATGCCCGCTTGGTTTGCTTGTTCAACCAGGTGTTTCCAATCCTCTTCCGTTCCCAGCAACGGGTCAATGTTCTCATAATTTGCCGTGTCGTACCGATGGTTGGAGTGCGCCTCAAAAATCGGGTTCAAATACAGGCACGTAACGCCCAACCGTTTAAGGTGCG
This sequence comes from Acutalibacteraceae bacterium, assembly GCA_045651085.1. Classification (GTDB taxonomy): domain Bacteria; phylum Bacillota; class Clostridia; order Oscillospirales; family Acutalibacteraceae; genus RGIG3009. Next base: position 350 of record JAZRRV010000232.1, on the reverse strand, counting down.
GTAATTTTTCGCAAATGCCCTGCAAATCACCGCCAAAATAATCGTTGTTGCGCACAATACCCATCGCGTCCGGTTGCCAGTGCGGTTGTTCGCCCCACGCCGTATGCCTTATTCGGTCGTGAGGAACGTCCGCTTTCGGCAACCCGGAGCAAGCAAACCGGTCAGGAAATACCTGATACATTACGCCGCCCGCCAACCAGTCGGGGGTGGTGAACCCTTTTTCATAACACCTGAGCTGCCACGCGGTGCCGGGTTGTGAAGTCACCACTGCCACACCGCGCGCACCCCGACTTAAATGCAACCGCCCTTGTTCGGTATCCACCGCAAAACGATACCAATACAACCCGGCA
>JAZRRV010000231.1:0-1815 GCA_045651085.1 Acutalibacteraceae bacterium | reverse complement strand
TCCAAAGGCCCACAGCAACAATGCCGCCAATAACAATCCGCCGGCACCGTCACCCAGCGCGGGCGCTAACCCCGCAGGTAATAAGCGCAATCCCCAGAGTGTGCCGTCCGCAAGTAATTCTCGCAACGCACCAAGTAACAGTAATGCGGGCAAGGTGCGCGCGGCGGGTGTGTATCGGTTATCTGCGGCCGCGCCGCAAGCCAGCCAAATGAGCACGGTGTGCGGTTGGTCGGCGGCTAAAAACGCGGCATCGGGAAACGCGCTGCGCAACAACAAATACAAAGCCCCGCCTGCACCTGCGGCAAATACTGCCCGCACACCAACGGGTGTGGGCAAGGATAGTCGGTGCAATACACCCACAAACAAATGACAAAGCAGTAACAGTACCGATACAAACAACACCCATAGCAAACTGCTTCGCGGCGATGTGCAAGCCGCCGTCAGCCACAATAGCAACCATCCACCGGCGTTTACGGAAACTCCCATACGGTGCCTCCTTATTCTGCAGTGAGCCGCGCTACCAGCGTGGCGGCCGCGTTTACTGCTGTAACTACCGCGCGGGAGGAGGTGGTTGCCCCGCTAATGCCGTCTATTACACTGCCCTCGGTATCTTGGGCTTGACCCAGCGCTTCTGCCGATAAGCGGACAAACGGAGTGACGGTAATGGTTGCACCGGTGTAGGCATCGGTTTTTCCCGTGTCGGATTGATACACAATGCGCGCGGGGTCTTGCACCTCTAACAGGGCGCGTTCCATTATTTCCGCTTGTTCGTGCCATGGCAGTCCCGTTTCGCTCATAACGTATTCGCCGTCACGCGAGCGCTCTTTTTTGGTCTTTCCGCCGTCGCGGTGTACGGCATCCCAGTTTACCGTGGTAATTTCACCGCCCGCTACCGTTAACTCCACCGTGTCGCAAAAGCCGGAGGAGTCATATCCCGTGGCTTGTGCGCGGTATTGTCCGTCACGCGGGCGGGTGCGTGCTCCCTCGCTTAACGCAAAGGGTGGCCGTCGCGAGGCAAACTGGTCGGTAAAGGAGGCGTTGGCAATGCGCGCGCCGTAACCGGCGGTCTCTTGGTGTGCGCCGATGCGCACCCCTTTTACCGTGGTACCGTCGGCAGAAAACGCCGTATGCACCTCCACGTCACCGCCGTATCCCGCCACTACGGAGGTAACGGCATACCCTGCCACTTGGTTATCCGCCGTGTACGCACGCCACGCCTCGGTAACAGCGCCCGCATCGGTTAACGTCAGTGGCTCAAATCGGTCGGCTGTCAGTAATGTGGAAAAGGTATTTCGCACCGTTTCATCTTGCTGCTTTTGTAACCACGTGGCGGTTAATCGGTCACCGCCCCACAACAAACCCGCCGAAACAACGGCGGCCAAACTCAGCGAAATCAGAAGTTTCCATACGCCTTTCATACCCAACGCTCCTTTCGTTTTGTGCCGTATACCCGCGGTAGGGTAAGGCGTTCCAACAAGGGGGATATTCCGTTTACTATCAGTATGGCAAAGCACACGCCTTCGGGGTATCGTCCAAAGGCACGCAGTAACGCCACCGCCGCACCAAACACGGCGGCACACGTAACGTCCCCCAACGGGGTAATGGGTTTTCCGGTGTAATCGGTAACAATGTACACCGCACCGAACAACATACTGCCGGAGAGCAGTTGTCGTATAACGTCCCCGCCGCACGCTGCCGTGACCAGCGCAAAAGCGGCCAATGCAAATACCGGCACCTGCCAGCGTACAATGCGGCGGTATATAAGGTAGCCCCCGCCCAACAAAATCATAAGTCGGAGGCCAAGCGGTCTTAGGA
>JAZRRV010000230.1:0-3441 GCA_045651085.1 Acutalibacteraceae bacterium | reverse complement strand
CCTGCCCTTGTTCCATACCGCAGTCCACCAACAAATGATGCCCCGCCGCCGAAAGCAACGTGCAACTGCCCGTCACCTCATGCGCTGCGCCTAAAAACGTCATTTTCATAAAAAGCCCCCGCTTTCGTGTGCGTTCTAATTTTAGTGTACCACAATTGCCACCCCTCCGCAACGAGTTTTTGCACGGCAACCGCCCCGGCCCCATAGGCGGTTGCCGTGCATAGAGCGCTTTTTAATGTGCTACGCTTACGATTTCTCTTTGGATTTTGCCAACACGCCGCACAACAACGCCGCGGTAATGGCAAACGCGATACCGCCTGCCGTTCCGGTAACGCCGCCGGTTAAAATGCCCAGCCAACCTTGTTCGGCAATGCCCTGCTCCACGCCCTTGGCGAGCGCGTAACCGAATCCGGTCAGCGGCAAACTGGCGCCGCCGCCCGCCCACGCAATCAGCGGGTCGTACAACCCTACCGCCGTGAGTGCCACACCCGATACCACAAACAACACCAATATGCGGGCGGGGGTTAGTTTGGTAAGGTCAATCAGCAGTTGTCCCACCACACAAATTAAGCCGCCTACCACAAACGCTTTGACAATCATAAGCCAATCCATACAAACCCTCCTTCTTAGTGGTTACCCGTCATCCCGTTGTTTTGCGGCGGTTTCGGTGGGCAAACCCGCGCCGATTTTGGGAAATTCGTTATCGGAATCCAGCGTTGGCTGAATTTCGTACGTGCCGTATTTATGCACCAGTTCCTGCGTGGTTTCGGGTTGCCCGTAAATAATTTGCTCTTTCATTTCGGTTGAACCTTGGCTTTTTCGATGTTTGGGCATACGTTCACCTCCTGCGGCTAGTATACCCGTTGCAACAAAAAAGAACCGCCGCAGCGGTTCTTTTTTTGTTAGTCGTTTTCACTTTTAAGGAGTCGGTCGCGAATATCGCGCAGCACATCCAACTCGGTTTCGGCGGGCGGTTCCGGTTCGGTCTCTTCCGCCTTTTCCGCTTGCAAATGCATTAGCGCACGCGTACGCTCTTGCAACGCCAAAAACACCTTTAATACCGTAAAAATGCACAACGCCACAATTAAAAAGTCGATTACCGTTTGCAAAAAGTTCCCGTAATTCAGCGCGTTTTCGGCAACTATTTCCACGCCGTTTTCCACCACGGCGGGCGAAATGACCCAACGCCATTCCGCCACACTGACACCACCGGTAGCCAACCCGATAAGCGGCATAATAATGTCATTCACAAGCGCATTTACAATTTCCTTAAACGCGCCGCCGATGACCACGGCTACCGCCATATCCACCACGTTGCCCTTGGCGATAAATTCTTTGAATTCCTGAAAAAACTTTTTCATCGGTCTTCCTCCCTATTATCGTCCTTGTTTTACCACTGCACGCGCCAACGGGTACGGTTGTTTGCCGGCGGTGCGGATTCGGTTGTCTCCGCGGTGCGCAAACGGGAATGTTTTACCCGCTTTTTCAGTTCACGCTGATACGCCTTTTCGTCCAGCGGCAACGTCACCGTTTTGCCCAACCAATCGGACAAGTAAATGGCGTTTGCCAACGTCACTTCGTTCAAGCCCTCGCGGCCATCGGCGTACATGGGTTCACCGCGCAAAATTGCAGCCGCAAACGCATTAAGTATGGTAGCGTGGGTTTCTTCCATGGCTTCCCCTTCCACTACCGTTGTGGTGGCTTCCACCTTGCCCCACGTGGGCGCGCTATAGGTAAATTCGTCAATCGGTTGAGCAAATTCCGTAATGGTCAACTGGTTTTTTTCCACCACCAGTTTGGCGCGGTCTAACATAATTTCAAACCGATTGGTGCCGTGTGCGTCGCCGGTACTGGTAACAAACACACCGGTGGCACCGTTTTCGTACTCTACCACCACAGTGGCGTCGTCGTCCACTTCAATGTCGTGCCATTTGCCGTACAGCACTTTGGAAGTCACCTTTTTGGGCAAGCCGCAAATCCACTGCCAAATATCCAACTGGTGCGGACACTGGTTCATCAGCACGCCGCCGCCTTCGCCAACCCACGTAGCGCGCCAACTGCCGGAATTGTAATACGCCTGTGAGCGGTACCACACCGTTACTATCCAGTTGGTGCGGCGAATTTCGCCGTACTTGCCGCTATCCACCAATTCTTTCATCTTCCGCAACAAATTGTTGGTGCGCCAGTTCCACATAATGCCGAACACCGTGCCCGCACGGTCAGCGGCTTCGTTCATTGCACGCACCTGCGCGGTATGTACGCCTGCCGGCTTTTCGGTGAATACGTGCAGCCCGCGGTTAAACGCTGCAATGGCAATGGGCGGATGGTCGTAGTGCGGAACGGCTATCAGCACTGCATCCACCAATCCACTATCCATCAGCGCATCGGCATTATCAAACCGCGCCACGGTTTCGGGCAATTCTTTTTCAGCCCATTCCAACCGTTCCGGCCGAATATCGGCCACGGCCGTCAATTCAATCTCGGGACATTTCCCGTTCACAATGTTTTGGCAATGCTCGGTACCCATATTGCCAATACCGATAATGCCCAAGCGAACCTTTTGCATAGTTAACACTCCTCTGTACGGCGCAACCTCTTACAACAACGCTTTGAGCGCCGCCGCTCCGGCATCAAACGCCTCTTCCGTTGATGCGTATTCGCCACCGCCGACATCACTTTTTTCGCCTTCGCGTTCCAAATCGTTCAAGCCCGCAAACTCCTCTAAATGCGGTTCCAACGTAACTTCCACACCGCCAAGTGCGCGGTACTCCGCCAAAATGTGGGGAATTTGTCCGTCGCCCGTGCCCGCCGGCACATTTTTGCCGCCGCGCACCGCGTCTTTAATGTGCAGATATTTAACGTAGGGTTTTAACAATTCCCATGCCTCAATGGGGTCTTGGTCGCACTGCACAAAGTTGGCGGGGTCAAACACCGCACGCAACAGCGGCACGGCTTCCAAAATTTCCAAGCAACGGGCCGCCGTATCGCCGTAAACGCCTTTTTCGTTTTCGTGGCACAACAACACGCCGCTTCCCACCGCGGTGGTGGTCATAACACCCAGTCGGTCAATAACCTCGTTTTTGAACAAAGCGGGGTCTTTTTCCTTGGGCAAAAAGAACGAAAACATACGCAGGTTTTGCGCACCCAAAATGTTTGCCACTTCCAGCGTGTATTTCAGTTTTTCAACATGCGCGGCAAAATCGTCCTTTTCAATATCAATTTTACCGATGGGCGAGCCGATTGACCACGTAGAAAGCCCCGCATCGTCCAATTGACGGCGCAGTTCCCGCGCACGGTCAAGCGAAATTTCCGCAATGTTTGTGCCGTCTACGTTGCGCGGTTCTAAGCCGGCCAATCCGTTACGCTTCATTGCCTCAATTTGAGCTGTAATTTGCGGGCTCGCCTCATCGGCAAACGCAAAAATGCGAATGTCCTGCATAC
>JAZRRV010000229.1:0-8238 GCA_045651085.1 Acutalibacteraceae bacterium | reverse complement strand
CCTCCGTAGCCGGCTTTTCCTCATAGAAAAAGCAAAAAAAGATAAGCAACAATATGGACCCCACAACCACACAACAGTCCGCCAGGTTAAACACCGGAAAATTCATAAACGTGACTTTCAAAAAATCCACCACGTACCCTTGAATAAACCGGTCAATCAAGTTGCCCACACCGCCGGCGATAATCAGCGTGCCGCTCACGGTAAACATTTTGTAGCGGCGAAACCGACCGGTGAGCACAAACACCGCCAGCGCCGCAATCAAAATGGTGGTCAGCGCCACCAAAAACCAGCGGCCGCCCTGCAACATCCCAAACGCGGCGCCCTCGTTTTCCACGTAGGAAAACTCCAGCACCCCCGGAATAGCGGTAACGGATTGGCCGTTTTTAAGGTAAGTTACCGCCAACCATTTGGTGAGTTGGTCCAACCCAATCAGCACGGCGGTAACCGCCAACACCAAGCACTGAAACATAGCGGTTTACCTACCCATCAGTTGTGCGCACCGCGCGCACAAACCGGCGGCGTCGCCCTCGTCTTTTACGGTGTCGCTGTAACTCCAGCAACGGCAGCATTTACCGCCGTCTGCGTGGGCAACAGAGATGGTAAGCCCCTCCACGTCGCCCGCAAAATCACCCGTACCTTCGCCGCACAACGTCACCTGCGACACAATCAGCACGGTGGGCAACAATTCCTCCACCGACTGCGCAAACGTGAGCAACTCGGGCGAGCAGAACAACGTCACCTTCGCTTCCAGCGAACCGCCGATAACCTTGGCGGTACGCGCCTCTTCCAGCGCCTTTTGCACGTCCGTGCGCAGGGCGTGAATCCGCGCCCAACGCGCCTCAAACTCCGGCTCGCTCACGGGGCTAGCTTGCGGCATTTCATTCAGCAGTGCCGCGCGCGCGTCCTCTTCCGCGGTGTGCGGCATAAACGACCAAATCTCCTCCGCCGTAAACGCCAAAATGGGCGCCAGCAAGCGGGTAATGGTGTTCAAAATACGGTAAATGGCGGTTTGTGCGGCACGGCGTTTCGCGCCGGCGGCCTCCTCCACGTACAAGCGGTCTTTCAGCACGTCCAAATAGAAGTTGGACAAATCCACCACGCAGAAGTGGTGAATGGCGTAAAACGCATCGTGGAACTCAAAGTTATCGTACGCTTCGCGTACCTCCGCCACCACCTGCTCCAAGCGCATCAGCGCCCAGCGGTCAATCTCAAACAAATCGGCATCCGCCACGCAATCGGTGTTGGGGTCAAAATCGTGCAAGTTCCCCAAAATGTAGCGCGCGGTGTTGCGCACCTTGCGGTACGCCTCCGACAACTGTTTCAGAATATCCTTGGAGAGCCGCACGTCCACGCGGTAATCCAGTGAAGCCACCCACAACCGCAAAATCTCCGCGCCGTACTCTTTAATCACTTCGTCGGGCGCAATGGCGTTGCCCAGCGATTTGTGCATCGCCTTGCCTTCGCCGTCCACCACCCAGCCGTGGGTAAGCACGGCTTTGTAGGGGGCTTTTCCGGTGCACGCCACCGAGGTGAGCAACGAGGATTGGAACCACCCGCGGTATTGGTCGGCACCCTCCATATACAAATCGGCAGGGCACGTCAGTTCGGGGCGCTCTTGCAACACGGCCGCGTGGGTAGAACCGGAATCGAACCACACGTCCATAATATCGCTTTCCTTGCGGAAATGGTGACCGCCGCAATGCGGGCAGGTCGCACCGGCAGGCAAAATCTCGTCCGCCTCGTGCGTGTACCAGCCGTTCGAGCCCTCACGGCGGAACAACTCGGAAACGGCTTTAATAAACTCGCCGTCAATAATCGGTTCGCCGCAATCCTCACAGTAAAAAATCGGAATCGGCACACCCCACAAACGCTGGCGGGAAATGCACCAGTCACTGCGGTCGCGCACCATCGAGGTAATGCGGTCCTCACCCCACGCGGGCATCCATTTCACTTCTTTAATGGCACGCACGGCGTCGTCCTTAAAACTATCCACCGAGCAGAACCATTGGTCGGTGGCGCGGAACAACACCGGCTGCTTGCAGCGCCAGCAGTGCGGGTATTGGTGCACAATCTTTTTCATTGCCAGCAGCGAACCGGTCGCGTCCATATGTACCGCAATGGCCTTGTTCGCCTCGTTGGTGGTCATACCGGCACAAATCGCACCGGCGTCCTCGGTCATACGTCCTTCACTGTCCACCGGCACAACCATACCAATCTGCTCGTACCGTTTGCACACGTTAAAGTCGTCCACACCGTGACCGGGCGCGGTATGCACGCAACCCGTACCGCTTTCCAGCGTTACGTGGTCGCCCACAATAATCAGCGATTCGCGCTCCAAAAACGGATGCTTCGCCGTCATATATTCCAGTTCCGCGCCGGTAAACTCCGCCACCACGGTGTATTCCGTAATGTTCGCGGCGGCCAGCGTTTCGTCGCGCAGGGCTTCCGCCACAATGTACGTTTCCTCGCCGCAACGCACCGCTTGGTACGTAAAGTTCGGGCCCAAGCAAATCGCCAAGTTGGCGGGCAACGTCCAGGTGGTGGTCGTCCAAATCACAAAATAGGTAGTGCTCGGGTCTACGCCCTTGGCAGATAGTACGCCGCGCTCATCCGCCACCGCAAACTTCACGTACACCGAATAGCACGGGTCCTCCGCGTACTCAATCTCCGCTTCCGCCAACGCGGTGCGGCATTCGGGGCACCAGTACACCGGCTTTAACCCCTTGTAAATATAGCCCTTGGTTGCCATTTCGCCAAACACTTCAATTTGGCGCGCCTCAAACGCGGGTCTCAGCGTTTCGTAAGGGTGTTCCCAGTCGCCCAACACGCCCAACCGCTTAAACTGCTCGGTTTGGTCGTGAATATAGCCCTCGGCAAACTCGCGGCAAATCTCGCGCAGTTCCACCGGCGACATCTCCAACGCCTTTTCCACACCCGCTTTGGCGCGCGCTTTCAGTTCAATGGGCAAACCGTGCGTATCAAACCCCGGCACAAACGGTGCTTGGTACCCCGCCATATTGCGGTAACGCACAATCATATCCTTAATAATTTTGTTCAGTGCCGTGCCAATGTGAATGTTCCCGTTGGCATAGGGAGGTCCGTCGTGAAGAACGTAACGCGGCTTTCCCTCGTTTTTCTTCATCAGTTCCTCATACAAACGGCTCTTGTCCCACTGCTCCAAAAACACAGGTTCCCGTTGCGGCAATCCCGCGCGCATGGGGAACTCGGTGCGGGGCAGGTTCAGTGTGGCGTTATAATCTTGTTGTTGCATTGTCCTATCTCCTTAGCCAAAGCATTAAAACCCGAACTCGATTTTGAGGGGCCAATTTTCCGCTGTGGCATTGTTAAAATACTCGTTAATCCTTGCCAAACCATTGGCGGTGCTTACTTGCGTTTCTTAAACAACCCACGGGGCGCGTCGTCTTCCTCGTCGTCCTCGTCGTTGCGAATGTCATAATCGTTGCCGAATTTCAGGTTAGAAAACCGCGACACCGCCTGTTCCTCCGCCGGTTCCTCGGCCACAATCGTGTCCTCCTCCGGCGCGGGGGCAACCACCACGTTTTCCTCCGGCTCGCTCACCGCTTCCTCCGGCTCACTCACCGTTTCCGCAGCGGGCGCGGGCTCCTCTGCCGGCAACTGTTGAATACACTCCAAATGCTCCTTGTACAGCGCCATCAAACGCGCCTTAAAGGAAGCAACCTCCTGCTTAACGCGCTCCAACTCCTGCTTTTCGGCGTCAATGCGGTTCATCGCGGCGCGCAGAATCTCATCCGCCTCGCGCTCTGCTTTGGCGCGAATCTCCTCCGCTTGTTGTTCCGCGTCGCGCATCACGGTGTCGCCGGTGCGTTGCGCGTTAAGCAGCGCGGCACGAATACTGTCCTCGTCGTTGCGGTATTCCACCAACTTATCGGCCAGCACCTTCATTTTCTGGTTGAGTTCCTCTTTTTCCTGCAGTAATGCTTCCACCGTTTCGGCGCACTCGTCAATAAAATCGTCCACCTCTTCGGCGCGATAGCCGCGGCCGCGGCTGAATTCCACGTTGCGAATGTTGTCCAACGTCATCACAGAAACTCCTCCTTATTATACAAACTGTTGCATACGAATGGGCAATCGCCCTTTTTTGGTGGGCGAACCCAACTGCGCCACCCGAAACCGACCGGCACCCCGCACCGAAAGAATATCCCCTTCGCTCACGGTGGCGGAAACCGATAAAACGGGCATATGGTTCAGCGAAACCGCCCCCGCGGCAATGCGGCGCGCGGCCTCCTCGCGTGAGGTGCGCAGTGCCACCCGCAACACCGCGTCCAACCGCGGCGAAGCCACCGTGTCCTGCCATTCCTTGAATTCGCGCGTCACGGTAATCTCACCGGTGTACGGGTAGGTGACCGTTACCCCCTCCGCGCCGATTTTGGTAACCGTTTGCGCCAAGTAGGGGGCAATGTCCTCGTCCGCCAATACCATAGTTTGCCCCGGTGTGCACACAATATCACCCAATTTTTCCCGCCGAATACCGGTACCCAGCAACGCACCCAGCACGTCGCGGTGCGAAATCGCCGCCACCGAGCGGTACTTAAACGCCAGTGCGGCAATGGGAAACAACGCCGTATCCGGCGGCAAAAACGAGGGGAAAATGCCCAAAACGGTGCGTTCCGCGCCCTCATACCCGCCAAAAAAGAGGAAATCGGTACACCCCTTTTCAAGCAAGACGGCTCGTGCCACCGCCTGTCGGTGTTCGTCCAAAAAACCGACAAAACGCGGGCACGAGCGCACGTCACACAGATGACAAGCATCCTCTATACGGGCGCGCAACAGCGCGTCGTCTTCGGATTTATCAGAAATACAACCCATTGTTCTCCAGCTCGTCCAACAAGTCGCCCATAAAGCCCACGTTGTACGGCGTAATAATGTAGGTGCAATTTGCCACCTTTTTAATTTGGCCGTCGTTGGCATAGGCCACACCGCTCAAAAAGTCCAAAATGCGGCGCGCTACGTCTTTGTTAGACGATTCCAAGTTCAGCACCACCGTGCGTTTGGCGTTCAAGTGGTCAGCAATGGTGCTGGCGTCGTCAAACCGTTCGGGTTTCACAAGCACCACCTGCAACTGCGCGGTAGCGTGAATGTTCACCACTTTGTTCCCCTTGCGTGTGGTTTCCTCCGCAGCACGCTCGGCAGAGCGGGACACCAATTCGGTACCGCCCTCGTCGTTGATATCCAATTCGTCGTCCTGGTCACCAAGCAAGTCCTGAAGTTTTCCGAAAATACCCATAGCTCTGTTCCTCCTACTTATTTATAACCTCTGGCAGCGAAGATAGCCGACCCGATACGGACCAACGTAGACCCTTCACGGATGGCCTCCACATAATCCATCGACATACCCATGGACAAAATCTCCATAGTTATATTATCTACATTTTTATGCCGAATGTCAATAAACAGTTTGTGCATTTGGCAAAAAATTGCACGTTTTTCGGCTTCTGTCGGCAAAATTGGGGGAATTGTCATCAATCCCCTCACGCGAATCCCCGAAAAACCGGCAATCGTGTGCAGCAACTCCTCCAAATTTTGCGGTGCCACACCGCTTTTGGAATCCTCGCCGCCAATGTTCACTTCCACCAACACGTCGGTTACCCCGCGCTCGGTATTCAGCGATGCTTCCGAAACCGCCCGCGCCAGCCGTTCACTGTCAATCGACTGAATCATATCCACCTGCCCAACAATGCGCTTTACCTTGTTGGTTTGTAAATGCCCAATCAGGTGTGCCTCCACGCCGTCCAGCGGCAGCGCATCGCGCTTTTCCAAAAACTCCTGTACGCGATTTTCGCCAATGCACCGCACGCCCGCTTCCAGCGCCACGGCAATGCGCTCGGCGGGCACGGTTTTGGTCACCGCCATCAGCGTCACGTCCTCGCGCCGCCGCCCCGCCGCCGCACACGCGTTTTCAATATCCTGCTCAATGCGCTGCAAATTATCGCGAATACGCTGCGCCTCAGCGGACGAGCTTGCCGTCATACAAATCTTCTCCTTTGGTCACAATTTTATCGTACAGTTGCGCGTAATTTTTATCCTCGGTCAGTTCACACACCGCATACCCGTCGGCGGGGTTGTTAAACAACACCCGAATCCGCCGAAACGTCAGCGTGTTGCCCGTTTGCACGTACACACCGGGGTTTTGTTGCTCGTCAAAGTAAATGGCAGAATCGGGAATCCGAATCCCGCTGTATTTTTTCAGGCGAATATCCACTTCCTCCACGCGGGCGGTAGAAAGTTCTTTGTCCATCTCCGTGCACTGCAAAATCAGCGCCGCGGTGCCGTCATCTGCCTTGTTCACCGCCTCCACACGCATGGAAATCGCGTCGTTGCGCACAAACGGCATGCTCACCTCCAGCGAAGAACCCACTTTCAACTCCGCCGCTTCACTCGTAGGCACCACGCACGCCAAATACCATTCGTAGTTGCCCACCACCTTGCCGATAGCGGCGGGCGCCGTGGGCTTGTGCGCCAGCGCCGTGCGCACGTCTTGCACGGTCAGCCCTTTCATATCCGCCGTTTTCCAATACCCCTCGAACCCGTCGGTCTGGCTAATAAAGTAGCCCGCCACGGGCGAGGAAACAGTCGCCTTCGCCTTGGTAAACGACTGCGCCAACGCCGTGCGCTCTGCCCGCAACGCCGCCAGCCGCTCGTCAAAATTCTGCACGCGCCCAATGGTCAGTTGCTTTTTGCACAACAACTCCCGCAAGCGGGCGTGCAACGTCTCCATCTCGGTAAACGTCCTGCCCTGCGCCGCGGTAGTCAGCGCCAGCCACGTTTCGTTAATTTGCCGATTAATCGTCGTTAAATTCGCACGGTTGGAAGTACCTTGCGCGTTAATGGATTCCAGCGTGGCAATCTCCTCGTCCAACTTATCCAATTCCTGCTGGCGCAACGCATCCTGCTGGGAGCCGAACACGTTGGCAATGGTGCCTTGTCGCGCAACGCGCCCCCCGTTTTGCACCGTGTAAAATAAATACCCATCCGTTTTCTCCTGGAGCACCGTCTCGTCGCGGTAAATAATGCCGGTGGTCTCCAGCGTTTGGTAGGCGGTAGCGCGGGATACGGTAACCGTTTCAATCGGCGCCACCAAAATCAAATACGCCTGCACGGCAATGTACACCAGCAATAACACGGCGGCGGTAATTGCCAGTATTCGTTTTAACACCGGATTCACACACCGTCACCGTCCTCTTTCAAAAATGCCGTGATGCGCGCGGTCGCGCGCTGCTCCACGGTTTCACCGTCCTCGTCAACGTAAAGCGGGTCAAGCCACGGTTGATTCCTAAACCACGACAACTGCCGTTTGGCATACCGCCGCGTTCCCCGCCGCAACGCGTCGGCGGCGGCAGCAAGCGATACTTCCCCCGTAAAATACGGTTCCCATTCCTTGTAACCAATGGCTTGCCGCACCGTATCGGCACGCGGTTGCTCGCGCAGCCAGCGCGCCTCGTCCAGCACGCCTTGCTCCATCATCACGTCCACGCGGCGGTCAATGCGGTCGTACAACACGTCCCGCTCGCAAAAATCCAGCCGTAACCCGCACACGCGGTAAGGCGAGGGTTCACGGCGCGACTCCTCGTTTTGCTGCGTAATGGTGCGGCCGGTGGTGTAATACAGTTCCAGCGCCCGCACAATGCGCCCGTGGTCGTTTTGGTGCAACCGCGCCGCCGTTTTCGGGTCAATGGCGGCCAGTTCTGCCAGCAACGCCTCGCCGCCCTCCCGCGCAATGCGGAACTTCAACCGGTTGCGCAGTTCGCGGTCGGCGGGTTGCTCATCAAACGAAAGGTTGTCCACCACCGCCTGAATATACAACCCCGTACCGCCGCACAACACCGGCAACCGCCCGCGCTCATACACGGCGCGTATCGCCTCGTGCGCGGCGGCGGCATATTGCGCCACACTGTACGAGGCATCTATCGGCAAAAACCCCAGCAAATGGTGCGGCACCCCCGCCTGTTCTTCCTCGCTCGGGCGCGCCGTACCCACACGCAGATGCTCATACACCTGCATAGAATCGGCAGAAATCACTTCCCCGCCAAAGCGGCGGCACAACGCCACCGCCAACGCCGTTTTACCCGAAGCGGTGGGGCCGGCAATCACCACCAGCGGAATCCGCTTGCTCATACCTGCCTCCCAAACTGCTTTTCCAGTTCGCGCGGGGTCAGTTCAAAGCACACCGGCCGCCCGTGCGGGCAGGTGCGAATATCG
>JAZRRV010000228.1:0-1578 GCA_045651085.1 Acutalibacteraceae bacterium | reverse complement strand
CCGTTTATCGCGCAGCAGGCAATTGACCGCCGCCGAACAAGCGGAGCGCGAAACGTTGCGCGCACAGTATATTGGGGAATTTCGTTCCAATATGAAACACATATTGGACAACACCACGGTGCAACGCCCCGACGGCACGATAGAACCGTTGCCCGGAAAAACGCATTAAAAAAAGCCCGTCTCACTCGGTCGAGTGAGACGTGCGTTATTTTTACTTATTGTACAATCAATTTGCTTTCCAGTGTGGCATCCGCCAGTACCATATAGGTTTTGCCGGTGGCAAGAACCACTTGTTCGCCGGTCTGTTCGGTAAGCGTCAAACTATCTGCCGAGCGAGTATAGTTAATTTTGCGGTAGGTACCGCCGGAGAACACGTAACCCGTGCCGCTGCCAAGGTTAAAGTCATACCAGTTTTTTGTCTCATCTTTGTTTTCCACAAATTTCGGCGCATACAACACCAACACGTTGGCAACGCGAATTTGGTTGCCCTCCAGTGTTTTGTGCGGTTTGCAGGAATCCATTTTACCAATGTTTTTGCCGTACAAACCGGTGGTGCTGTCGTAAATAAAGGTGGCGCGGTGGCTGGGCGTGGTATTTAACTGGAATTTGGTTGCGGCAGCCGTGCCCGCTTTTTCACCAAACGCAAACGGCATCGGCTTAATGGGCGTGGAGGAATAGTTCATCTTCTCCAACTTGGCGGTCATTTTTTCGCCGCCGGTTAACACATTGTGATAGTTGGAGACATGCTGAGTCAAATATGGATCCCGCCAGAAGGTGATGGGGTCGCGGAGTTTCTCGATGTAAAGAATATTTAATCCGTAATCCGTTATCTTTTTGCGCACGTGGGTGGTGGCACCGGTGAACGTGAGTACAAAGCCCAGTTCGTTGGCGGTGGTAACAAACGGTGAGCGCGCACTGCGAATGGGGCCGTAGGCTTCCGGAATACGGGAAGCGCCGGCAAACACCGTCATTAACCGCGGAATCGCACCCTCGGTTTCACATTCCATATAAAAATCCGCCTTGTCAATGCCCATTTGATAGCCGATAACCCAACTGTCGTTCGGCACCATAATGGCAACCGGCCGTGTAGCGGTGCCGGCCACAATATCGTTTTCGCCGGTTAACGGGTTAAGCGTTAAGTCGGCAGTGCCCTGCGTGGGCGAACCGGTGGTTGTGGTAGTGGTTGTGGTTGTGTCTCCCTCACTCTCCGACGGCGCACAGGCGCACAAGCACGTGAGAAGCAATACGGCGACCAACAACACGGATATTATACGTTTCATAGGAAACCCTCCCCATAGAATTGAAAAATACGATATTTCCAGTATACACCTTTATGCCGAAAAAAACAACACCTTGTCGAAAAAAAGAAACAGGAAGGTTTTGGACAAGTCGGAATTGACAATGTACAAGAAACTGATATAATGGGTAAAAGAAACTTGCCGCTTTAGTTAAATGGATATAACAAGCCCCTCCTAAGGGCTAGTTGAGGGTTCGATTCCCCCAAGCGGTGCCAAGAAAAGTGCCGAAAACACTACGTTTTCGGCACTTTTCTCTTAAAGCGTACCTCCTTGCTGATTG
>JAZRRV010000227.1:0-4757 GCA_045651085.1 Acutalibacteraceae bacterium | reverse complement strand
CAGACCCCCGCGGCACCCGGCCGGGGCGCCCAGAGGGCTTGTTTATACTTGTTACACGTCCAACACGGTGGTGTCGGTGCGGTGGTGAATCACCAGCAAATCCTGCTCGCGCAGGCGCACGTTGCCGCGCGGAATGATGGTGCGCTCGCCGCGCTGAATTAAAATCACCAACGCGCGGTCGGTGTGCGGCAGTTCCGAAAGCGTTTTGCCCACCCATTCGCTGTCGGCGCTCAGGCGAATTTCCGAAAGTTCCGCCACGTCTGCGGCATCCGGCGCGCCGGCAGAAAGCACCAGCGTGTCGCCCGCCTGCAACACCGTGTTGCCGTGCGGCGCGTGGCGTTGTTCGCCGCGGCGCAGCAGCACCGCCAACGTATCGGGCGGGAGCATAATATCCCGCAACGCCTGCCCGCACCACGCGTGCCCCGCCGGCACCGTAAAGCGAATAAACTGCACGGGAATGTCGTCGCTGTAATCGTTAAAGGTTTTCAACACGTCGGCGTTTTCGTCAATCATTCCCAAACGGCGCGAAACGGCGGGAATGAGCGTGCCCTGCACCAAAATGGAAAACAATACGATGAAAAACACCGTGTGGAACAAATCGTTTTGGGTGTTCACCGCGGTGGTTGCCATAATGGCAAACACAATGGAAGCCGCGCCGCGCAACCCCGCCCACGCCACCACGCCTTGCTGGCGCAGCGAACAACGAAACGGAGTGAGCACCAATCCCACCGCCAAAGGCCGCGCCGCAAAGGTGAGGAACAGGGCAATCAGCAACCCTGTCAGCGCCACGGCGGGCAAGCGGGAAGGGAAGGAGAGCAACCCCAACAAAAAGAAGATGAGCATTTGCATCAGCCCCGTCATCCCGTCAAAAAAGTGGACGAGTTGGCGTTTGCTGCGAATGTCGGTGTTACCCAGCACCAACCCCACCACGTACGCACTGAGATACCCGTTGCCGCCCACCACGGCAGGCACCGCGTACGCCAGCAGAGCAATCCCTACCACAAAAATGGTGTCAAACCCATCGGTGCGGAAAGTCAGCCGCCGCAGCACCCACACGGCGGCGGCCGCAATTAAGCCGCCGAACAGTAACCCGTACACAATTTGGGAAAACAGCAACACAAACACCTGTTTGCCGCCGCCTTGCCCTTGCAATCCCGCCACGCACACGGCGGTGAGCATATACGAAAACGGGTCGTTACTGCCGCTTTCCACTTCGAGTAGCGAGGCGGTGTGTTCCCGCAACCCCAACCGCCGAGAACGCAAAATGCCAAACACGGAAGCGGCGTCGGTAGAACTAATCACCGAACCAATAAGAAAACTCTCCCACCAACCAATGCGCAGTGCGAAGCGGCAAAACAGCCCCACCAACGCGGCGGTAAGCACCGTTCCCGCCGAGGAAAGCACCGCGGCCTTAACCGCCACGGGGCGCGCCTCTTTCCAGTTGGTGCCAAACCCGCCGTAAAACAAAATCACAATCAGCGCCACCGAGCAAATCTGCTCGGCAAAGGCGTAATCTTCAAACGGAATACGGAACAACCCGTCCGAACCGAACAACATTCCCAACGCAATAAACGCCAGCAGGGTGGGAATCCCCAATTTGCCCGAAACGCGCGTGAGCAGTACACAGGCGAAAATCACCACGGCGGCAATGAGTAAGTAAACAGGCATACCGTTCTCCTTTCAACGTTTTGTGTGGGATTATCGGCGCAACAGCAGTGCGCCGGCGCGGTTTTCCACCGTCACTTGGGCGGCACCGTCGGCTTGTTCGCCGTCCAGCGACCACGGGGGCGCCCCCGGCAAGGTAAACTGCACACGGGCGGCCTTAAAAAACTCAAACATCGCGGGGTCAAACTTCCCGCTTTGCAGTGAGCCGAGAATTTTGCTTAAATCCGCCGCGGTTTGCGGCGGGCGCACCAGCACCACTTCAAACAAGCCGTCGCTCATATCCACCAAACGGCGGTCGAGTTTTACCAGCCCCGCCACCGAGGTGGAGTTGCTCACCGCGCCGAACAGATACTCCCCCGTAAAGGTGCGTTCCTCGGTGGCAACGGTAACGGTGTGCGGGCGAATGGCAGAGAGTTCCTTTATGCCCTCCAGCACGTAGGCAAAGTGCCCCAGTGCGTTTTTGGTGGCTTGCGACGCGTTGTACGAGGCGGCGGTAAACGCACCAAACGAGGCAATGTACGAAAAAAAGCGGTTGCCGTTCCAGCAGCCCACGTCCAGCGCGGTGTTACTGCCGGTCAAAAACCGTTGCACCGCCTGTGCGGGGTTGCCCGTCAGTTTCAAACTGTTGGCAAAATCGTTGGTACTGCCGGTGGGCACGTACCCCAGCGGCACCGAGGCGCCGCAGGTCATCAACCCGTTAATCACTTCACCCAGCGTGCCGTCCCCGCCGCAACACACCACCAAATCGTGTTCGGGGGCGAGCGCCCCCGCCACGTGTTGCGCCTCTCCCCGCGCTCCCGTCACGTGTGCGGTAACGCGCCAGCCGCCGCGGCAAAAGCCCTCCGTTAGCGGGTACAGGGCCTGCTTGCCCCGTGTCATGCCCGCTGCGGGGTTCACTATGAGTAATACACGCGGTGTTGCCACAATTACCCCTCCGTTTCCTCGCCGCTCACACGGTTACTGCGAATGAGCAAATCCGATAAATAATACGCGGAATACGCCGTGTTCCGCTCGGTTTCGGGTAACGTGCCGTACACGAACCCGTCGTCCCGCAGTGCAAAACTGCGGGTGGTGGCGAGCAAATCCCGCCCGAACATCACGCGCCGGGCGGCGGCGTCCTCCACCCCCAACAACCCCAGCAACGTGGGCAACACGTCCACCTGCCCGCCCACCGTTTGGTACACGGCGGGGGCGGTAACGGATTTGTGGAACACAATCAGCGGCAGGGTGTAGTCCTCATTGTCAGCAAGGAACCAGTCCTCCCGCGCACTTTGGGGCAGTTTTGCCACCCAGTGCGGGTAATATTTATGCACACCGCCGTGGTCACCCACCACCGCTACCACGGTGTTGTCCAGCAACCCCAGCGTGTTTGCCTGCTCCAAAAACGCGCCAATCTGGCGGTCGGTGTAGTGTATGGCTTGCAGGTAGTCTCCCAAGGGGTTGGCGGCCAGTTCGTCGCCCAGCGGCAAGCCGTCAAAGTCGGCGGGCACGTCGCACGGAATGTGCGACGTACACGTCACCAAATGCGCGTAAAACGGCTGCGAGAGCGGCTGCGCCTTTAATTTTTCCAGCGTTTGCGCAAAAAAACTTTCGTCGGACAAATAGCCGTTTACTTGCTCGTCCTGCACGTAGTTCATATCCACGCGGTCAAACCCAAACGCACCCGAAAGCATCGTCTTGTAATCCCAAATAGCGTTGGTCGCGCCGTGGAAGTAGTAAGAGGTGTACCCGCCGTTGTCCCGCAAAATGCGCGGCAGGGCGCGGTAGGTGTTGTGCGTGTACGAGCCAAACGCAAAACTTTTGTTGGGCGGCAACAGCGAGGTCATCAGCAAAAAGTCCGCGTCGGAACTGTTGCCGCTTTTTACTTGCTCATACAACCGCGGAAAGGTGTAGCCCCCCGCAGACAAACGGTTAAGCGTGGGGGTGACTTCTACGCCGTTTACCGTGCCGCCCAGCACGAAACTTTCCAGCGATTCCACCTGAATCACCAGCAGATTTTGCCCCGCAAACGCACCCGCCAGCGGGCTCACACCCGTGTCCGCCGCCTGAAAATCGCGGTAATCCGCGAGTAGTTGTTCGTCGGTTTCAGAGGGTTCGGCATGCGTAGCCGCACCTGTGGCGGTTTGCACAATATCCGCCGCGTGGAACCCCGCAAACGAAAAATACTGCGCCTGGTTCACCGTGTCTGCTATCACATACAAGCGGCGGTAGGTTTTTTCCGCTGCACCGCACGCATGAAGTACCGGTACCAGTACCAGCACCACCGCACAAACGCCCGCCGTAACCGCTACGGTGCGGGGGCGGCGCTTTGGCGTCGGCAACCACCCGCGGCGCACGCACACCGCAAACAGCACCACCCACACCAGTAGGTCCACTACCAGCAACACGTCCCACCACGTAAACAGGGTGGGCAAAATGGTAAGCACCGTTTGCTTGCCGGTTTGCGTGCCCAGCAGCGGCAACATCAGCGCCGAGGGCAACACGTTGTAGCACCGCAAGTACACCACGTCCACCCCCACCAACACGGAAAGCAGCGTGCCCGCCACGGCACTGTACACGTACCGCCCGCGGCGCAACAGCCACATGGGCAAA
The DNA here is from genome assembly GCA_045651085.1 of Acutalibacteraceae bacterium. GTDB lineage: Bacteria > Bacillota > Clostridia > Oscillospirales > Acutalibacteraceae > RGIG3009. The sequence goes on along the minus strand of JAZRRV010000227.1, from coordinate 500 downwards.
AACGGCAACAACAGCACCGCCGCGTGCAACGGCAGGTAGGGTGCCACGCGGCACACCCCCGCCCACAACTGCGGCACGTACGGGTTATTGCCGGCGGCAAACGCCTGCAACAAAATATCTTTGAACAAAACGCCCAGCGGCGGCAACCACAAACACAGCCACGCCGCCACGCGAGAAACGCGCAGTTTTTGCATATTCGTTCACCTTGCTTTACATTTCTCATTCAGTATATCATTTTTCTTGTAGAAACACAATAAATAATGTGTGAATTTTGCGAAACGGTTGACAGCGGTTGTCCGCGGGAGTAAAATAAACGAATAAGGAGTGAGACGTATGGGCTTGTTTCGGCGTCGGGAGCGTGAGCGCCTGCCCGTCGGGTTACAAAAACTGGACGGGAAATTGGTCTCTTACGCGGTGCGCCGCGAGATAAGCGGCGAAGTAGTCATTGGCAAACGCGGGCGCATTTGCGCCGCCACCGCGCAGGTGGAACTGCGGTTTGA
>JAZRRV010000226.1:0-1282 GCA_045651085.1 Acutalibacteraceae bacterium | reverse complement strand
TGTGCGCTCTGCCCGGCATTCGTCACTTGTTCCCCAACGCGGTGGAAAAGGCGCGGGGGCGATTTGGCTCGGCGGATTATCGGCAAGCCAGCCCCGTGATGCGCCAGAGTATGGTGCTGGCATTAAAAACCGACTGCACGCCGTTGCTTTCGCGTATTCGCGCCTCTACGCTGCTGATTTGGGGGCGGGATGACACCGCCACCCCGCTGCGCGACGGGCAATTGATGGAACGGTACATCCCCGACGCGGGCTTAGTGGTGCTGGAAGGCGGGCATTACGCCTTTGCGCAGAACATTGGCCAATGCCGCCGTGTGTTGGATTCCTTTCTTAAAGGAGGATGAGTATGGAGACTGCTTGGAAACTGGCGATGCTTGTGTGCGCCGCCGCCGCGTTTGCGGTGCGGTCGTTGTATTTTATTCATATGTTACAGCTCAACTCCTACCGTGGGGAGCGGTATTGGCGCTGGTGCCGCGAAAACGACAAGCGGTTAGTAAACTTACGCGCGTTGTTGCCTGCCTTGCTGTTACCGGCTATGTACCTACCCACGGTATACGCTTATGCCGTGTCGGCAGTGATATTGGCGCTTACTTTGGTACTTAATCTTCCGAAAAAAGCCAAAAAACCGCTGGTTATCACCGCACGAGTGAAACGGTTGATGGCATTGCTATATGGTCTGTTCGCCACAGCACTGGTGGGGGTTTACTTCTTCTCCCCCTTGCGTTGCATTGGGTTTACAGCGCTGCTTTCCTTGTTGCCGTGGCTGTGGGTGTGGGCGGCAAATGCCCTGATAAAGCCGCTAGAAAGCGCCATCGCCAACGGCTACGTGCGCGATGCACGGCGGCGGCTCGCATCGCTGCCGAACCTCACCGTGGTGGGAATTACGGGCAGTTACGGCAAAACCAGCACGAAGAATTTTTTGCACGCGTTGCTTTCGGTTAAGTACAACGTACTGATGACACCGGAAAGTTACAATACCACGATGGGCGTAGTACGCACCATTCGCGAGCGGTTAAAACCCTCGCACCAAATTTTTATTGCCGAAATGGGTGCTAAAAACGCGGGCGATATTCGGGAAATTTGCGATTTGGTATGCCCGAAATACGGCGTGCTTACTTCCATTGGTGAACAGCATTTGGAAACCTTTAAGACGTTGGATACCATTATTAACACGAAATTTGAACTGGCAGATGCTTTGCCGAAGGATGGGTGCTTGTTTGCGAACAACGACAACCCGCACATCCGCGAACGGCTGGCGCAACGTGCCACCACGGTGCCGGTAATG
>JAZRRV010000225.1:0-2072 GCA_045651085.1 Acutalibacteraceae bacterium | reverse complement strand
CCGCTTGGCCTCCGACTTAAGACCGTAAAGAGCACGTGAACTTCTCCGACCCGTACTACGCTGCTTCGCAGCGCTTGGTTGTCAAAGGCAACGACACGACCTTTGATTCCTGCGCAACCGCCGCGGATGTCGAAGCCATTTTGAAGGGCTTTGATAAGAGTGTGAAAATCGGCGTGCAGGGCGGCACCACCGGTCAGTTCTACTGCGAAGGCGACGAGGACTGGGGCTTTGACGGTTACGCCGTGGATACCAAGAGCTACAAAAACGGCTCGCTCGCGATTCAGGATATGATTAACGGTAACATCAACTACGTTATCATCGACTCCGCACCCGCGGCCTGCATCAGCGAAGCGCTGAACGAAATGGCGTAATTCACAACCACATACAACAAATACTTCACCGGTTTCGGTGAAGTATTTGTTATGTAAAGGAACAGTATTATGGGGAATTTTGAACGTAAAATAGAGGTGTTTCTGCAAAGTTTTATCGACCACGGCGGGTATAATAAAATGCTCGAGGGCTTGCAGAACACGCTGATTATTGCGGTTATGGGTTTGCTTATCGGTACGGTTATCGGTACGCTCATTGCCGCGGTGCGGGTAATGCCGAAATACAAATGGTACGCCCGCACGCTGGATGGTATTTGCGGTGTGTATGTTTCGTTTTTCCGCGGTACGCCCATGGTGGTGCAGTTGTTGCTGTTCTACTACGTGTTGTTTCCGTTACTGGGTGTGAACATCCAATCGGTCACGGTTGCCGTGCTGGTATTCGGACTAAACAGCGGCGCTTATATTTCCGAGATTATGCGCGGCGGTATCTTGTCGGTGGATTCCGGTCAAATGGAAGGCGGCCGTGCCATGGGCCTCAGTTTTACCGCCACTATGATGAAAATTGTCATTCCGCAGGCGATTAAAAACATTTTACCGACAATGGGCAACGAGTTTATCACACTCATAAAGGAAACCTCCATCGTCAGTTTTGTCGGTGCGACTGACTTGTACAAGGCGTTTAACGACATCGGCACCAACAACTATGAATTTATGGTACCGTATTTGGCTATGGCACTCATCTATATCGCTATGGTGCTGGTGATTACATTGGGTATCCGGTTAATGGAAAGGAGATTGAGGAAAAGTGATAGAAGTATGTAATCTCCACAAGAGTTTCGGAAACCTCAACGTCCTTAACGGCATTGATTTGACCATCCACCAAGGCGAAATCGTGGTTATTCTCGGCCCCTCCGGTTCGGGGAAAAGCACACTGTTGCGGTGTCTTAATTGTATGGAGGACCCTACCTCCGGCAGCGTGATGTTCCACGGCGTGGACCTCACCGATATGATGGTGGATATCAACGTCCATCGCCAAAAGATGTGTATGGTGTTTCAGCACTTTAACTTGTTTAACAACAAAACCGTGTTGCAAAACCTAACGCTCGCGCCGCTGTACGTGGCTAAAAAGAAAGCGCGCCGCGCTCGTTGGCAGAAGTTTTTGAAAAAGCCGTATGAAGCGGCGGACCTTCGCCCCGCAAAGGAGATAAAAGCAGAGGCGGAGGCAGCGGCGTTCGCGTTGCTGGATAAAGTCGGCTTGCGCGACAAGGCGGGGGAGTACCCTTCCAAATTATCGGGTGGTCAAAAGCAGCGCGTGGCCATTGTTCGCGCTTTGGCTATGAATCCGGACGTGATGTTGTTTGACGAGCCGACCTCTGCGCTTGACCCCGAAATGGTCGGCGAGGTGCTGGAAGTTATGCGCTCGTTGGCGCGGGACGGTATGACAATGGTTATTGTCACGCACGAAATGGGCTTTGCCCGCGAAGTCGGTACGCGCGTCATCTTTTTGGATAACGGCGTTATCTGCGAGCAGGGCACACCGGAAGAGGTGTTTTCCCACCCCCAACACCCCCGCACGCAAGAGTTTTTGTCGAAAGTACTGTAAGGTTTAGGCGAGGAACGGCGGTTGCTGTTCCTCGCTAACTTTTTATAAAAAGTTGGCGGTTTTCTCTTGACAGTGAGGGGGTGCTGTGCTATACTGTAATTGTTCTAAGGAACACCCATATCGCGGGATGGAGCAGGGGT
>JAZRRV010000224.1:0-3879 GCA_045651085.1 Acutalibacteraceae bacterium | reverse complement strand
CGCTATCGCTCGGGCTGTTTCGACCGCGGCACAGGCCTTATTGCTCGCTGTATCCGCCACCGGCGGCGCTCGCAAACGGCCACCCGGGAAGATAGGTAGACGCCAACACAATGAAAAGCACTCAACCAGACAGGTTGGGTGCTTTTTGCTTTGTGTGGGTGTGTGTGGGCGCTTTGGGGTGGTTTTGGTTTTATTAAGGCATTTGCTTGAAATTGCATTTTGTGTGTGCTACACTGTTTTTGTTGATGGGGAAACTGTCTGTAAAGCCCAAAAAGGGAGGATGGTTCAAATAAAAAGAAGTATATGCGCGGTGTTAGTTGCGGCGCTTGTTCTTGTCCTATCTGCGTGTTCTGCTTGTGGGACAGGAACAGTGGAATTGGATACGGGTACGACTACTGTACCCAGTGTACAAAGTACCACGGTGACAGCGACGACTACGGCTGAGAAAACAACGCTGAGTACTCAAACAACAACACTTGCTACCCAAAGAACGACACTTCCTACTCGAAAAACAACATTTCTTACTCAAAAAACAACGCTTCTTACCCAAAAAACAACCACGTCTACATCCACATCTACATCTACATCGACTACTATCTATAACCCAACCACCAGAAAAACAATCAACTACGACACACTCCCGTTCACGCCTGTGTATTCTACAGAAAACTATTTTGAAACATTGCAATTTTATGACGATTTTTCCGAAGAAACCATACAGTATTTATTTCACGAGCCGCTGCGTGATAGCGGCGAGCCGATGCCACTGGTGATTTTTCTGCACGACACGGGGGATGCGGTAACTGCCCGTTCTCTTGGTACGGCCGACCCTTTGGTGCGCTCGCTAATGGCGTTGGAAAATGAAAGTTACGAATACAGCACCTACACGTTGGTGCCTATCACGCCGTTAGCGCACGAGGGGGAATGGAGCGTTTCCCAGATAGTGGCATTCCAGGAGTTGCTGCACGATTTGATTGAGCGGTATAACATTGACGAGAAGCGCATCTACATTTCCGGTGTATCCATGGGTGGTTTTATGACGTGTCAATTTGTGAGCGAAATGCCTAACACCTTTGCCGCTGCCGTAACGCTTAGCGGCGCTCAAGACTTATGGGAGCCGTTGGATTCGCTCGGCACGGCGTTCCGTATCTATCACGTTGCCGGTGACCCGGTAGTGGACGCGTCGTGCTCGCGTTCGTTGTACCAACAGTTGCTGGGCGTAAATCACCCCAACGTGAAATATATCGAATATTCTACCGGTGACCACATTTCCCCCATTTATACCGTGTTTGAATCCAACCGCGATGCCTTTTTTAGTTGGCTATTCAGCCAACGGCGGTCATAACCCGTAGTTGCAAAAAAGCAGGTCGTATGACCTGCTTTTTTACTTAATATGGGAATAAAATGAGAGTAATTTCAAAAAGACGGCGGTTAGCGTTCTTCGAGCAGGGATTTTATCATCCGCGCGCATTTGTATACGTCGCCGCCACCCATGGTGAGCACCAAGTCCCCCTCGCGGGCGTTTTGCGCCACAAAACGGCTAATCTCCTCGAACGTGGGCAGGTAGTGCGCCCCCGCGATGAGGTTGGTGATTTGCGAGGAGGAGACGTTCCATTCGTTGGTCTCACGCGAGCCCATAATGTCGCTGACAATTACTTCGTCCGCCAGCGACAGCGCGCTCGCAAACTCGGTTAAATGCCGCGCGGTGCGGGAGTAGGTGAAGGGCTGGAAAATGGCCCATACCCGCCCAAACGGCAGTGCTTTTGCCGCAGACAAGGTTGCCTCAATTTCGGTGGGGTGGTGGGCGTAATCGTCCGCCACGGTGATGCCGTTTACCGCGCCGAGAAACTCAAACCGACGGCCGGCACCGCTGAATGATGCCAAGCCGGCGGCGATTTCCTCTGCCGTGGCGCCGCACGCCGCCGCTGCCGCCGCCGCGCCCAGCGAGTTGAGCACGTTGTGCGCGCCGGGGGCGCCGAGGCGGATGTCTGCCACTTTTTCGCCGTGATGATACAGCGTGTAGCACCCGTAGGCGCCGTTGTATACGCCGACGTCCCGTGCTTGCCAGTCGCAGTCGTTAGAAAACCCGTAGCGCACCAGCGGTACGTGGGACAACCCCGCCACGGCGCGGCAGGTGTTTTCGTCCTCTGCGTTGACAATGAGGGTGCGGGTGGTTTGCTCGGCGAACTTGCGGAACGACGCGATGACGTTTTCCAGCGAGCCGAAATAGTCCAAATGGTCGGCATCGACGTTGAGAATGACCGATATGGCGGGTTCCATTTGCAGGTAATGGTCCTTAAATTCGCACGCTTCGCAGACGAAAACGTCTGAACTGCCGGCGTGGCCGTTGGCGTTGATGAGGGGCAACCTGCCGCCGATGAACACCGACGGGTCGTGCCCCGCCTGCAACAAAATTTGTGAAATCATAGAGGAGGTGGTGGTTTTGCCGTGGGTTCCCGCCACCGCTACCGTGGAGGAAAAACGGCGGGAGAGTTGACCCAGCAGTTGCGCGCGCTCCATAAGCGGTATGCCGCGCTCACGCGCGGCGACCAGTTCCGGATTGCCCGTTGGCACGGCGGCGGTGTACACCACCAGTTCGGCACCATCCACGTTGTGTGCCGCTTGCGGCAGAGCAACCGGAATGCCCAGCTGCCGCATACGCGCCACATTGTCCGACTCGTTTACATCCGAGCCGGTGACGGTATACCCTTGTGCGTGCAGTATTTCTGCCAGCGGGCTCATACCTGAACCGCCGATACCCACAAAATGAATACGGTGTATGGCGGGAAGAAACTCGTGTTGCATGGCACAACCTCCTAGCGCTTTGGCTTACAACCCAATTATAGTGCTTTTGGGACAAAAAATAAACACCTTTTTTGGTTTTTTGAAAATCTTTTCGCGGGGGCGCGAATTGTGGTTGAATGTTGGCGCGAAATTTGTTATAATAATTCTATCTATGACGTGACAGTATGATGATAGCGCAGAGAGGAATAACTATGGCCGATATTCGCGTGATTTCGCCGGAGGAGCTGGGGCGGCAACAACCGTTTATGCAACAAGTTCGGCAATATTATGAAGAGCACCGCGGCGGTACGCCGCTGGCGTATATTCGTACGTACGGTTGCCAGCAAAACGTCTCCGATTCGGAGCGCATAAAAGGGCAGTTGGCGCAAATGGGGTTTGCGTTTACCGAAACACCGGACGACGCCGATTTTATTTTGTTTAACACGTGCGCGGTGCGCGAGCACGCTGAAGACCGCGTGTTTGGCAACGTGGGCGCACTGAAAGCGCTGAAACGCCGCCGCCCCGAAGTGATAATTGCGTTGTGCGGGTGTATGGTGCAGCAAGAGCACATTGCGAAGAAGTTGTACCGCTCCTACCCGTTTGTGAGTTTGGTGTTTGGCACGCACGTGCAGCACCGCTTGCCGGAACTATTGGCGCAAACGCTGCTCACCCGCCGCCGTGTGGTGGAGATACCCGCGTGTGACGGTGTGATTACGGAGGGGATTCCCGCTCACCGCGACGGCACGTTTAAGGCGTTTTTGCCGATTATGTACGGGGGGAACAACTTTTGCACCTACTGCATTGTACCACACGTGCGCGGGCGGGAACGCAGCCGCGACCCTGAGCACATTGTGGCGGAGGCACGCGAACTGGTGCGGCAAGGGTACAAGGAGATTACCCTGCTGGGGCAAAACGTGAATTCTTACGGCAAGGGCGAGGCGCACGGCGTGACGTTTCCGGAACTGTTGCGGCGGTTAAACGATATTGCGGGGGATTTTTTGATTCGGTTTATGACGTCGCACCCCAAAGATGCCACTCCGCTGTTGTTTGATACCATTGCACAGTGCGAGAAGGTATCGCGGCATTTTCATTTGC
>JAZRRV010000223.1:0-4767 GCA_045651085.1 Acutalibacteraceae bacterium | reverse complement strand
CGCAGCAGCAGGCGGCGGCGCAAACGCTGGGCGTGGACGAATGGCTGGAGGTGCCGTTTAACACGGTACGCAATTTATCGGCAGAAGCCTTTGTGCGGGAAGTTTTGCACGGTGCTTTGCACGCGGCGGTGGTATGTTGTGGGTACAATTTCCGTTTTGGCAAAGGCGGTACGCACGGTGCGGAGGATTTGCGCCGTTTGTGTGCCCCGTGGGGGATAGAAGTGCGCATTGTACCCGCCGTGGAGCGGGACGGCGAAGCCGTGAGTTCCACCGCCGTTCGCCGCGCGTTAGAGGCAGGCGAGCCGGAGGTGGCGGCCGGCTTGTTAGGGCGGCCGTATGCGGTGGCGTTCCCGGTGCAAGCGGGTGCTCACCGCGGCACGGATTGGGGCTTCCCCACCGTAAACCAGCCGTTCCCCGCGGGTTACATCGTACCCCGCCACGGCGTATACGCCTCGCTGGTGGTGGTAGACGGTGTGCAGTATAACGCCGTAACGAACGTGGGGTGTCATCCCACCGTGGGCGGCAGCGCCGCCCCGCAGGCAGAAACCTACATTGTGGGGTACAGCGGGGACTTGTACGGGCGCACCTTGTCGGTAGAGTTAATTCGCTTTTTGCGGGAAGAACAGCAGTTTACAGACGTTACGGCCTTGCCCGAGTGCATTGCCGCCGACTGTAACAAGAGTGTGGCGTTGTTATCGGGTGCTTCGGGCGACAAAGCGGTGTTGTTCGATTTTGATGATACGTTGCAAAACCGTGTACAAGCGTTTGGCGGTATGGCACAGGAACTGGCGGCGCGGTATTTCCCTGCGCTCTCTGCCGCCGAGCAACGCGAGCGGGCGCGCATTATCGTAAAAGAAAATGCCAACGGGCGGGGTTACGTGGATTACCGCGCCTACGCCCGCGGCTTGCGTGAGCGCTGGGGCTGGGCAGTGTCGGACGAGCAATGGCTGGAAGAACTGTGGCGACGTTTCCCGTTTCATACGGTGTTATTGCCGCAAGCCGCAGCGGTGTTGCGGGAACTGAAACGCCGCGGTTACCGTGTCGGCATCATTACCAACGGGCATATGTTGGTACAAAATCTCAAATTGGATGCTTCCGGTTTACGCCCATTGGTGGATACGGTAGCCGTCGGCGGGGAAGAGGGCGTTCAAAAACCCAATCCCGAACTGTTTCGCCGCGCGGCGGCGCGGCTGTGCGTGGCACCAAAAAATTGCGTGTACGTGGGCGATTACGTACCCAACGATATTGTCGGCGCACAGGCGGCGGGGATGCGGCCGTTGTACATTGACGTTCACGGGGAGCAGCAATGTCCCGCGGGGGTGGAGCGTATTACCACCCTGTCTCAATTACTGGAAATATTATAACAATGAAAACAAAAGGGCGGCACCAAACGGTGCCGCCTCTTTGCGTGGTGCTTTACTCATTTGCTTGTTCAAGAAACGTTGCAATCGCCTTTGTTTCGTCGGGTGTTTTCCCGTTAATCACCAGTACCTCGTTTCCCGCTTTCACAATCGTACACGCTTTACAACCGGTGTAGGTGTAGCGGGTGTAGGTGCCAAACTCTTCGTTGTAAAACTGCCCCAGCGACAACCGCGCCGACCCAAACCCGTAGGTTCGTCTGCCGTCTACGCCTTGTTCGCGGTACTCCACGGCATCCACAACGCCGTAATCCACCGTGAGCGGTTGCCAATAGGTAGCATCTACCGTAAACTTAGTGTCGTCGTACTGCACCGTAACGTTTCCCGTTACCATTAAAATCGCCACCGCCGCCAGTATCAACGGCACCACCACCGCGGATACTTTTACCATTACGGCTTCCGTCTTGCTTCGTGGGGAGGCGAGGTAGGCAATCCCCAGTTTTTTGTGGCGGAGGTACAGTGCGTAGGAATACACGGTAGGGATAATAATCAGCAGTATCGTCACCGTTAACACGGTATATATCATTACCGTTTCCGGCAACAACACGCAAAACAGTAACAACAAACCGCCAATTACCCACAGTTTCCCGCCCAGTCGGTGCGTTTTGTTCCAATTTTCCTCGTTGCGCAGTGTCCACGGCAATTTAATGCCCAATGTGCGGTTTTGCGATGTTTTGGGCATATAATTCCCAATAATTACAAACAAAAGCCCAAACAGCACCGGCATTAGCAAAGTAAACCGCCATTCTTTCCCCAGTGCAATGCTGTACATTACTCCGTTCACAAACAGCGACAGTATGGGAAGAATCCAAAACACCACCCGCATCGCTTTACGGTTTTGGTTGGGATGTTGGCTTGCGGACGAAAGCAACAGCAACAACCAATGCAAAGCCAATAACAATAGCGGCAGCAACAGTATGGAAACCAGTTTGCTACTCGTCCCGTCAGCCGCACCGTCGGCACCCCAGTGAGTGGTCATATAATCAGGTAACTGTTCCCATAACAGAAACCCCACCCCTATGGGTATCAAAAAAAGCAGAGAAGAGATAATTGCCTGTACTTTGTTTTGTTTAATCATCGCTACCGGCTCCTTTCAAATCGCAAACAAACAGTAACACGTCTTCCAATACCGAGGTATTAATTTCATAGAATATGAATTTCCCCTCGCGGGTATCCCGAATCAAATCCGCCTCTTTCAACACCGATAAATGGCGGCTTATCGATGCGGCAGTCACGGGAAAATGGTCGCTGATTTCGCCCGCCGACAACCGCCCGCTTTTAAGCATATTCACAATTTCGCGGCGAATCGGGTCCGCCAACGCCTTCAGCGTTTCTTGTAAAGCCACAACGCCCCCTCCTTTAACATTTAACCTAATTGTTAAATATAGTATACACCACACCTATGACATTGTCAACCTCCCTCGCGCACATTTTTTTGGCAGGGGCATACAATGGTATTAGCGAAGGTGCGTCAGGTTAACAAACAGTTCGCCGCCTACCAAGTCTATGGTAGCGTAGCAGCCGCCGTAACCCAGCGAACCGGGGTTTACCAAATACAAGCCGTTTTCGTAACGCACCGTTGGTTGGTGGGTGTGCCCAAACAAGGCGACCCGTACACCGCGCCGCCGTGCTTCTGCCTCTAAGCGACCTGTGCCGGCTTTTACGCCGTAGCGGTGACCGTGTGTGTAAAACACCGAAACGCCGTGCACGCGCACCTCGTCTTCGGTAGGGAACGACGATGAAAAATCGCAGTTCCCCGCCACCGCATACAGCGGGCAGGGGCAGTGCTCGCGCAACTGCTCGGCTTCGGCGGCGCCGTCTCCCAAGTGAAATACGGCGCACGCGGTGGGTTGTTCGTCCAATGCGCGGTACAATGCACGATTGTTTCCGTGCGAGTCGGATACCACTAACCAACGAATCATCGCGTTCATCCTTTCTTAATGGATATCATAAAGTGATTACGCATAACTTGAAATAGAAGGGGGTGGAAGGTATGAGCCAAATCACACCGGAACAGTTGCAAGCGTTGTTGGGATATGCCTCACGTCAGTTGGGAATGACACCGGAGCAACTGGCCCAAACCGTAAAAGAGGGTGGGCTGGGCGCGGTAAGCAACCGTGTAAGCCCCGATAACGCCCGCCAAATTGACGCGCTGGTCGGCGACCGGCAAAAAGCCGAGCAGTTTTTGAATTCGCCCCAGGTACAGGCGTTGCTGGGAAAATTGTTGGGAGGCAAGTAACGGTATGCAAGACGAGTTGAGCCAAAAGATTGACCGCTTGCTGAACTCGCCGGAAGGGATGCAACAAATCCAAAACGTAATGGCGTCTTTGGGAGTCGGTTTGGGCGGTGAGAGCGAAAGTGACAGCAATAGCAATAATAACGCACCGCCGTCCGAGCCGGAAAAACCCGCACCATCGGCTTCTGCCGGTGATGACGGCGGGTTATCCGCGTTGCTTCACTTGGCACCGTTGTTGGGCTCGTTGGGAAAAGATGACCAAAACACCAACTTGCTCAAGGCCCTGCGCCCTTACCTGCACGATGGGCGAGAAAAGCGGTTAGATGAGTCGTTAAAATTTATGCAACTGCTTAAATTGTTGCCACTGTTGCAAGAGAAAGGGGGCTTATTTCGATGAATGATACCGGTGCGGTAATGCAGCTGCAACGCGAGGCGGCCGAGCGGGTGCGGCGTATGCAGGAGCAGTCTCGCCGTTTGGTGCGGGAGCACCCCATCAACGTGTATCGCGGGGTGTCGTTTACGCCGCCGACGATGCCGCCCCCACCTCCTGCGGATGACAACACGCCACCCTTGCCCGCCACACACGAAACGCCCTGTGCCACAGAGAAACCCGCACCCTGTCCCACAGGGATAGAGGGGTTAACCGCGTTGGCGCAGGGCGATGAGGAACGATTGCTGATACTGTTATTGGTGGTGGTTCTTGCCAAAAACGGCGCGCCGCTGGAACTGTTGCTGGCGCTGTTGTACGTGGCTATGTAACCACGTATCAGTCGTCTGTAAATTCGTCCGTGTTTTCCCGAATATACGCCACACACAAGGCAAGCGGTTTCTCCTCGTTTACCGCTTCGCGGAACACGGTGGTAACGGCATCCCACAACGGTGTGGGCGTGCCGTCCTCAGCGGCGTGGAGAGCCGCACGCAAGGCGGTGGCGGAATTATGAGCGCCCAAGCGTTCCAACCCGTCCGCTGCCGGTTCTGCCAAACGGCGAGAGGGCGAGCGAAACAACGCCCCAAAATCTGCCGTTTCCAATTCGTGGCACAACAACCATACGCTGTACACCGCCGCGCGCCCGCGTGAGAGCAACGGCAGTAACGCCGCGGGGTCGGGACGGC
>JAZRRV010000222.1:0-2212 GCA_045651085.1 Acutalibacteraceae bacterium | reverse complement strand
GTTGATTTTCGGGAAAAATGTGGTACAATAAAAATGATTTTGTCGTGTGGGCGAAAGGGGGACGGCGTATGCAACAAAAAAGGAAGGCCATAACCGCGGTGGCGGTGGCTTCGGTGGTGTTGCTCACGGCGGCGCGGTGGCTATGGCCCGCGCAAAGCGGCGGGTATGCCGTCGTGTTGTGTGCGGCGGTAGCGGCAGTGCTGGCGTTATTTGTGTTGTGCGGTAAACAACGGCGGGAATTGGTGCTTACCGGCGGCGTCCCCTGTTCGTTGTTGGCGGGTGCGGCAATGGTGTGCGGGGTAGCGCTGGCCGTTTTCTCGGCGGAGAACGCTATGGGCTGGTTGCTCCGCGGCGAGCACCCGTATCCCCAGCCAAGCACCGTAACGGTTATAACGCAGTTGGTCACGGCGGTATTGGCGGCAAGCGGCATCGCGGGGGGCGTATTTTTGGTAACGGTGGCACAACGGTGGCTGCGCGAAGGACAAACCAACCGCCACGCAAACGCCGCGGCGGCGTTGTTGCCGGTGGTGTGGACTTGGGCGAGATTGTTGTGGTATATGACGTCGTTTACCAGTGCGGTAAATCGGTTTCGCAGTGTGCTTGAAGTTGCCGTGCTTGTTTTGGAGATGTTGTTTTTGCTGGCGTTTGCCCGCTACGTTTCGGGTGTGGAGGAACAGCCGCCCCGTTTTACGGTGTCGGTGGCGCTGAGCACGGCGGTGCTGGGGCTCATTGTGTGTTTTACGCGGCTTGGCGCGTGGTTGGGGCAAAATGCGGCTTTGTTTGCCGACACCGCACCGGTGACGGTGGCGGATTGGGGCGTTGCCTTGTTGGCGGCGGCTTTTGCGGTGAGCCAGTTATTCCCCGCTCCGTTGCCGGAAGAGTTGCCGATAACCGACGAGGATGACGAGGATATCCTGCCAGAGGGTGTGTTACTCCACGAGGAATTTTGGCTTGCGGACACACCCCCTGCCGACGAGGAGGAAGAGTACGAGGAACTCTCCGACGAGGAGCGCCGCCCAATGGAGTTGGAGGACGTTATTAACAGCATGATTGCCGACAAAATTGAAAAATGATAAACATGTGATAAAACTTTAACAAAGCCCTTGAAAAACCGTGAAAACGGTGGTAAAATATTACAAGATTAAGGTAAATGGAGGAATTTATTATGGCAGTCAAAGTAGCAATTAACGGTTTCGGCCGCATCGGTCGTCTGGCGTTCCGTCAGATGTTCGGTGCCGAAGGGTATGAGATTGTGGCTATCAACGATTTGACCAGCCCCGGTATGTTGGCTCATTTGTTGAAGTATGACACGGCTCAAGGTCGTTACGACGGTCACACCGTCGAATCCGACGAAACTTCGATTACGGTCGACGGCAAGAAGATTGAGATTCTCGCGGAGAAAGACCCCGCCAACCTGCCCTGGGCAAAAATCGGCGTGGACGTTGTGCTGGAATGCACCGGTTTCTTCGCTTCCAAAGCAAAGTCGCAGGCACATATTGATGCCGGCGCAAAGAAGGTTGTTATCTCGGCTCCCGCCGGCAACGACCTGCCCACCATTGTGTACAGTGTTAACGAAAACACCTTGACCAAAGAGGACACCATCATTTCCGCCGCGTCCTGCACCACCAACTGCTTGGCACCGATGGCGAAAGCGCTTAACGACTACGCGCCCATCCAGAGCGGTATCATGACCACCGTGCACGCCTACACCGGCGACCAAATGATTTTGGACGGCCCGCACCGCAAGGGCGACGTCCGTCGTGCCCGTGCCGGCGCTGCCAACATTGTTCCCAACTCCACCGGTGCCGCTAAGGCCATCGGCTTGGTTATTCCGGAACTCAACGGCAAACTCATTGGCTCTGCTCAGCGCGTGCCGGTTCCCACCGGTTCCACCACCATTTTGGTAGCGGTTGTTAAGGGTAAGGACGTTACCAAGGAAGGCATTAACGCGGCCATGAAAGCGGCGGCTTCCGATTCCTACGGTTACAACGAGGACCAAATTGTTTCCTCCGACGTTATCGGTATCAGCTACGGCAGCTTGTTCGATGCTACCCAGACGATGGTTACCAAGGTGGACGACGACACGTATCAGGTTCAGGTTGTGTCCTGGTACGACAACGAGAACTCCTACACCACCCAAATGGTTCGCACCATTAAATACTTTGCTGAGTTGGGCTAATCTCGGTTACCAAACAACAACAAGGCGCCCGAA
>JAZRRV010000221.1:0-3618 GCA_045651085.1 Acutalibacteraceae bacterium | reverse complement strand
CAAAGTTGCCGCTGTCCACAATAACGCCGCCCACTACCGTGGCGTGCCCGTCCATATACTTGGTGGTGGAATGTATCACAATATCCGCACCGAATTCAAACGGGCGACACAAAATGGGCGTGGCAAACGTGTTATCTACCACCAGCGGCACGCCGTGGCGATGCGCAATCGCGGCATACCGTTCAATATCCAGCACCACCAACGCCGGATTGGCAATGGTTTCGCCAAACACCAAACGGGTGTGTTCGTCAAACAAAGCGTGCACTTGCTCGTCGGTCATTTCGGGTGTGGCAAAGCGCACCTCAATGCCCATACGCTTCATCGTAACGGCGAACAGGTTGGTGGTGCCGCCGTAAATGGTGGAAAGGGACACAAAATTTTGCCCCGCCGAGGTAATGTTGAAAATCGAGAGCAAACTCGCCGCCTGACCCGACGAGGTGCACATAGCCCCTACGCCGCCTTCCATCGCCGCGATTTTTTGTTCCACCGCATCCACCGTGGGATTGGAAATGCGCGTGTACATATGCCCGGGTGCTTCCAGGTCAAACAATTTGCCGAGATGCTCGGCCGAATCGTACTTATAAGTAGTGCTTTGGTAAATGGGGAGCACGCGCGGCTCGCCGTTTTCCGGCTGATAGCCGCCTTGCAAACATTGGGTGTCAATCCGATAACTCATTTTCATACGCTTCCTCTCTCATAATAAAAGAAAAAGGCAACGAGCCCGCCTCGCTGCCTGTGTGCCGAAAAAATTTGCGGCGTTAACGCACCGCCGCACGGCAAAAGGCAGGGGAAAGGCACATGCGCATTGTCATCATGCCCATGTTGCGTAACATTCGAAACTGCTGCACGCTGCCGCCCCCTTACACGTAAAGTATCGTCATTGTAACATAAATCCTGTTCCTTGTCAAACTTTTTATTGCTACGCACGGCACGGGTGTGGTATACTCAAAAGCGGTGATAATAATGGAATTTCATTTTTCAAACAAAATTAAAACGATGAAACCCTCCGCCATTCGTGAAATTTTTAAGTCTCTCGGTATGCCGGGTGCCATTTCCTTTGCCGCGGGCAATCCCGCGCCGGAATCGTTCCCGGTCGCGGAGCTGTCCGCGCTGGCGGCGGATATCTTTGAAAACGAAGCGGTTGCCGCCTTGCAATACAGTGTAACCGAGGGCTACCCGCCTCTGCGCGAATTGGTGGCCAACCGCCTGCACGAACAGTTTGGGGTAGATACGGCGCGCAATACCACCCTCATTACCTCCGGCGGCCAGCAGGCCATTGAGTTGTGCTGCAAAGCCCTGTGCAACGAAGGGGACGTGGTTATTTGCGAAAACCCCAGTTTCATTGGCGCTCTCAATGCGTTCCGCTCGCTGGGGGCGCGTCCCGTCGGCGTGGAGTTGGAGGAGGACGGCATTAGCATTGCCGGTCTGGAAGCCGTGTTGCAAGCCCACCCAAACGCCAAGTTGCTGTACTTAATTCCCACGTTTCACAACCCCGCGGGCATTACGATGTCGGCACAAAAGCGGCAGGCAGTATACGCGCTGGCACAGCGGTATGACGTTGTTATTTTGGAGGACAACCCCTACGGTGACTTGCGCTTTGCGGGGGAGGAGTTGCCCACCATAAAAAGTAGGGACACGGACGGCCGCGTGTTGTATTGCGGCACGTTTTCCAAAATTCTCTCCGCCGGTATGCGTGTGGGGTATGCTTGCGGTGCGGAGGCGTTGATTCAAAAAATGATTATCGCCAAGCAGGTGGAGGACGTACATACCAACATTTTCTTCCAAATGTTGTGCGCACGGTATATGCAAACGTACGATTTGGAGCAGCACATTGCGTCTATTCGTGAACTGTACCGCCGCAAATGCGGGTTAATGCTGAATTTGTTGGACGAGTATATGCCGCGTGAGGTACACTACACCCGTCCCGAGGGCGGCTTGTTTTTGTGGTGCACGTTACCGGAAACGCTTTCACTGAACGACGTGGTGAGCGAATTGTCGTCACAGGGCGTGTTCGTGGTGCCCGGCACGGCGTTTAATTGCGATGAGAGCGCACCCTCCTCCTCGTTCCGCTTAAATTATTCCACCCCGTCGGAGGAGCAAATTGAGCGCGGTATCCGCCTTTTGTGCGACGTTATCCGCAAAAAACTGTAAAGCGTATTGCATAATAAAACCAAAGTTGGCTAGCCAACTGCGGTTTTTCTTGTTTTCAAAATGGTTTAATTTTGGTTAAATCCACGTATCCTCCGGAATTTCCGTGGGGGGAACTTCCAGCAATTCGGGCTTTTTCAGCAAGCGGCGGAGTTGGCGGAACGATTCTGCGTAATAGTGACCGTCGCAAATGCGCTCATCCAATACCAAACGTACCCGCACCACTTTTTTTACGGTAACGGTTCCGTCGGCGCTCGCAACCGGCACGTGTTCCTTTTTCCCCAGCGCCAAAAACACGGAAGTGGTACCAAAATCGTACAAATGATGGTAAATCGGTCGAATACCGATAGAGCCCACGTCCGTTATGTAAAACGAGGTGTGGAACGGGCTGATTTCGTTAATAAAATGATTCATCCAGCCGCGGTGGTCCATAAAGATGATGAAATTAATAAACGCACGTACCAGCCACGCCGGCAAGCGGTTAAGGATGTTTGCCGCAATATCGGTGCTGTTTTCGCCTTCGGCGTCGCGCACTTCCTTTTCCATCGCTTCGTTTACACGGCGGTACACGTCAAACACCGTATCGGTTTTTTCAAACGTGGGTTTAATGGTGGCCTCCAGCCCGTTTTGTGACATTTCGCGCTTCACGGTCATCGAGGCCGTCAACCGATTACGCGCGTACGTTTTGCCGTTTATTACAAACCGATTCAAACGCGGACGGTAAACGAACATCCGCATCGTCGCCGCAATGAACACGTGATATAGCGAAAAGTAAGGCATATCGTTTTCTTTTCGCATCGTGCGCACGTACTTTTCCAGCGCGTCAATTTCAATCATTTCATCAAAAAACACTTGCGAGTCGGAGCGTTTTTTCATAATATGCGGCATCACCGCAAACACCGACTGCGTATGGCGCAAGCGCCACCCGTCTTTACGGTCGCCGAAACGGCGTTTTCTGTTCTCCATAAATACCCCTCACTTTTTACACATCAAACCGTTTGCTGCAGGCCGATATGCGCTTCCTCTACGCGGCGGCGCAACGTCCCCTCAAACGCTGCCCCGCGGCGAATATTGCGAATAACCAGTTCCGATACCAAAGGGTCGTCGGTAGCCACTTGAATGGTGGATAGCCCAAAGCGTTTTTGCAACGAAGTGCACTGTACCGCAATGGTGCGAATTTGCGAAAGATTGACCGACTTTACCACCGGAGACAAAATCCCTTTTACCTGTTTAAGCGTATCCCCGTCCAGCACGTAGCGCGTGCGTGTGAACGGGAGCGCGGCAAACAGCCAGCACTGTTGTTCCGACAGTGCGGTATCCGGAACGGAATGTCCGGATGTTGTCATGCGGTTTCCTCCTATGTTCGTGGTTTTGTGGAAATCAACTTACTCAGTATACCGTAAAACTGCCCTTTTGTCAATATTTGCCCTTTTCCGCGCACGGCAAAGAGCCCGACACACGCACCGTGTG
>JAZRRV010000220.1:0-1393 GCA_045651085.1 Acutalibacteraceae bacterium | reverse complement strand
AGAGATATACCGCCGTGCCTGTCACGGTAAGGGTGGAAAGGCGAGGTAAGAGCTCACCGGCACACAGGAGACTGTGTGGCCCTGCAAACCCTATCCGATGCAACGCCGACTGAAGCGATACATTGACCCGATGTGCTTCGAAGGGCGGCTTGAGCTGTCTGGCAACAGGCAGTCGAGATAGATGACTGTCCACGACAGAACTCGGCTTACAGGCTCACTCGACCGCGCATCCGCTTTGCGGATGCGCGGTTTTTCTTTTGGTTTGACAAAAGAAAAACCGCGGGGTACAATACTATTAGAAAAGGGGATGAGGATTGTGAAACGCAAGCAGTTTACCGCCTTGTTTTCGGCACTGTTGCTCGCAACCACACTAATGGGTGGGTGCGGTAGCACCGAAAAGCCAAAGGATGCGGCTACTACCACAACTACCACCACCGCTACAACCACCACGGCAAACGGTGGGGAGGAAAGTGCCAATGCCACGGTTACTACCACAACCGCGGTGGCAATCGTCAGCACGGTTGCTTCGGCAAGCAGCACGGTAAAAACCGTGGCAACAACCAAAAGTCCCGCAACCACCGTGGTAAAAACGGCGGACGCAGCGGTTGTACCCACGGCGCCTGCCGTGTCCAAACCGGCGGAGGAAAAGCCGGTAGTTGCCACGCTCACCCCACTTTCCAAAGAGCAATATTACGGTGTAACCTATTTGGGCGGCTTGCCAAACGGTACGGCTCTGGTTACGGCGTATCACCGTTTGGTGGCGGGCGTGGAGGCAATGGATGCGCAAATTTCTTTCAAAGATGAACAAAACCCCCTCACGTCGGCGCAACTTATGCAGGTGATGGCATGTTACCATGCTGATTATCCGCAGCATTTTTGGTTTAACGGTGCCATTACACTGTACACAAGCGGGGAAACGGTGTTGTATATTGAACCGACGTATACCCTGACTCCCGCCGCCAAAGCCACGGCTCAAGCCAAGTTTCAAGCGGCCGTGAGCCGCTTGGTAAGTGAGGCGGCCAAAGGGCGTACCGCCTATGAGCGGGAACTGATTTTGCACGACAAGTTAGCAGATGGCACGGTGTACACATCGAAAAGCGCCAACGCCCACAACGCCTACGGCGCGTTGGTGGAAGGAAAAGCCGTGTGCGAAGGGTATGCGCGCGCTTTTCAGTATTTGCTGTACCAAGCGGGAATCCCTTGCCTGTTTGTGGAGGGAAGCAGCGTGCGCCCCGGCAACAGCGCCAGTGAATCTCACGCGTGGAATATGGTGCAGATTGACGGCGCATATTACCATGTGGACGTCACGTGGGACGACCCTGTCGGTGATGAATCAACCGTGATGCACGCCTTTTTCAATGTGAACGATGCCCGCATTGCGAAGTCGGAGGCC
>JAZRRV010000219.1:0-1437 GCA_045651085.1 Acutalibacteraceae bacterium | reverse complement strand
AAGGAAAAAAATGGAAGGGGGCAAAACCCACGGTTCCCCCCCCTTTTTTAATTTTGTTCATAAAAAACCGGCGCCCCGCTATGCGGGGCGCCGTAAACTGTGCCGATGGACTCAGGCGCGTTTCTTTTCAATAGTGCGTTGAACCAGTTTAACCAATTCCACCACCGGAATGACACAGAAGCCAATGCCAATGGCGATGGCATATTCCACCAAACTGACGCTGGCAAAGCCAAAAGCCGTGGCAAGGAAGGGAACTTCGCACACCAGCGTGGTTGCTACCAGCGAACCGATAGCCGCCAAATACAACACTTTGTTGTGAGAGCCCATGGTGAACAAACTGCCGCGTTGTGAACGCATATTCAAGCTATGGAAGATTTCTGCCATAGACATGGTTAAGAACGCCATCGTTGTGCCGTCAGGACTATTGGTGGCTGCCCAGTTGCCGGATTCGATGAAGTGACCGACAAAGTAGGAAATAAGCACCAGTACAGACACCAAAACGCCTTGATACACGACGTCCACACCCATACCGCCGGCAAAGATACCTGCTTTGGCATCGCGCGGTTTGCGGCGCATAATGTTATGCTCGGCCTTTTCCATGCCCAATGCCAGCGCGGGGAAACAGTCGGTAACCAAGTTAATCCACAACAAGTGAACGGGTTCCAAGATGACAAATCCCAACAACGTAGCCACAAAAATGCTGATAACCTCGCTCATATTGGAGCCGAGCAAGAACTGAATGGCTTTGCGAATGTTATCGTAAATGCGGCGGCCTTCTTCAACCGCACCCACAATGGTGGCGAAGTTATCGTCCGTTAACACCATATCTGCTACGTTTTTGGTAACGTCCGTGCCGGTAATGCCCATACCCACGCCGATATCTGCCGATTTAATGGACGGTGCATCGTTTACACCGTCACCCGTCATAGCGGTGACAAAACCGGCATTGCGCCACGCGTTAACAATGCGGGTTTTGTGTTCGGGCTGAACGCGAGCGTACACACTGATGTTGCGGAACTCTTTTTCAAATTCCTCATCGCTCATCTCATTGAGTTGAGCACCCGTAATGGCGCGCGTGTTTTCGTCCAAAATACCCAATTCTTTGGCAATGGCAATGGCGGTATCCACGTGGTCACCCGTAATCATAATGGGACGAATACCGGCGCCGCGACATTCCACAATGGCGTCTTTTACTTCGGGACGGACAGGGTCAATCATACCGGAGAGACCAACAAAGCACAAATCGGTTTCCAATGTTTCCGGCTCGTAGTTTTTGGGTGCCGCGTCCCAGTGACGTTCGGCACAAGCCAGTACACGCAAGGCGCGGTCGGCCATTGCCTTATTGGCTGCCATAATCTCAGCACGGTACTCGGCAGTCATCGGCACGGCTTCGCCGTCCTTCAAATAATGGGTGCATTTGTCCACAATCACATCCGG
>JAZRRV010000218.1:0-4168 GCA_045651085.1 Acutalibacteraceae bacterium | reverse complement strand
CATCATCGCGCCCGTAGCCATAAACAAGCCGTGTTGCCACACCCCGCGCTCCAGATTGCCTAAAATGTGAGAACACAGCACCGCCGCAGAACATCCGCACCCCGAACCGCCGGCGTGCACGTCCTGCGTTTCACGGTCATACAGAAGCAAGCCGCAATCGAGGTGGTTGTTGTCTATCTTACACCCCTCTTGTGCCATCATCATTTTGAATAAGGCACTCCCCTCTGCGCCGAGGTCCCCCGTGGCAATAAAATCGTAATCACCGGGGGTTGTGTCGGTATCTTTCAAATAACGAAGCAGGGTGTCGGCAGCGGCGGGTGCCATGGCCGCGCCCATATTGTTCATATCCTGAATTCCCATATCCACAATGCGGCCGATGCACACGTCTGCCACGCGTACCCCTTTGCCGCAGCGACCTATCAGCACACTGCCCGCCGCCGTGGCGGTCCACTGGGCGGTGGGGGTGCGCTGCCCGCCGTATTCCAGCGGGAAACGGAACTGGCGCTCCGCGGTGCAAAAATGAGACGACGTGACTGCTGCTGCCACGTCGGCGGCACCGCTATCCACAAACAACGCCGCTAAACACAACGTTTGCGCCATGGTGGAGCACGCCCCAAACTGGTTGAGCAGCGGAATGTTGGTCTCCCGCATACCAAACGTGGAAGCAATGTTCTGATTGAGCAAATCCCCCGTAAACAACACCTGCACCTGCGAGGGGGAATAACCCGCTTTGTCCAGTGCACGGGTCAGCGCCTCTTTCTGCAAGCGGCTTTCTGCCTTTTCCCAGGTTTTTTCGCCAAGTCGCCCGTCCTCAAACACCACGTCGAACCCGCTGCCCAGCGGGCCCTCGCCTTCCTTTTTACCAACCGCCGAGGCGTAGCCCAGCACGCGTGGGCTGCTCGACAGGGTAATCGTGTACTCTCCTCGTCTTTCCGGCATACAAATCCCTCCCACGTTAGTATGATAAACGCGCGGCGAACTATGCGCATTTTTTGGCAGAATGGGATAGGTTGATACGGTACTCAATGCGGGATGCTCTTTTTTTGAAAAACACTTGCAAAAAAACAACAGTATGGTACAATGATACATATGGATATGGAGGGATACCTATGGAACAGCAAGAACTCTTGATAAAATCTACTCTTGACGGAACGATGCAACCGTCCTTGTTCTACAAATCCAAATCAGCGGAAAAGCGCCCGCTGCTGGTTGGTCTTCACACGTGGAGTTTTGACAGATTTAATCAAATTGACAATTTGCTGCCGGTAGCAGAAAAATACGATGTTAATCTGCTTTTGCCGGAATTCCGCGGCGGTAACGTGAAAAGCAATCCCCATTGCCAACAAGCTTGCGGCTCGGAATTGGCAAAACAAGATATTAAAGACGCCATTGATTATTTGGTGGAAAACGACGAGGTGGATGCGAAAAACATTTTCCTCTTGGGCGCCAGCGGCGGCGGGCATATGGCACTCCTCATGGCGGGTATGTGCCCTGAGTATTTCAAAGCCATTGCTTCTTTTGTGCCCATTACCAATCTTGTAAAATGGGCAGAGGAAAACAAACACTATGCCGGACATATATTGGCATGCTGTGATAGTGAAGAAGAGATGATTAAACGCTCTCCCACAAGTTATTTGGAACAGATTGCAAAATCCAACTTAAAGATATTCCACGGCAAATTTGACTCCGTCGTTCCTGTTTCGCACAGTTTAACGCTGTTTGATGCCCTTATGCAGGAATATCCGACATCATCCGTTTATCTTGACATCTTTGATGGCGGACACGAACAGGATATAGACAGTGCCGTGTATTGGTTTATGTGCCAATACAGGAAAGCGACAAAAGAAAACGTAACCGGTTAATTCACGGCAGGGGGCGGATACTATCCACCCCCTGCCGAGTTTCTGTACGCTGAGGGAATCCTCTGTTTGTGTCAAGCGGGAAACCGAAGACCTTAACCGTATTCTCTGGTTAAATTATACTCTGAGCAAGGGACGTGAGTTTATGCGTAACATATCTCAAATCGACCGTAATTTTGTTGTCCAAACCACCTTGAATATGGATAATATCAAGTTCTACGATATACAGGACGAGCCCTTTTCCCTCTATGGTGTATGTTTTGAGAACGGGGCGTACAGAAGATTGCCCGAAAACATTGCCAAAGCAGTAAGCGAGGGCGTTTACAGTCTGCACTTGCACACCGCGGGGGGACGGGTGAAATTCATTACCAACAGCCGCTTTGTCGCCATTAATGCCGTTATGCCCGGCATTGGAAAGATGCCCCATTTTGCATTGACCGGTTCCGCCGGCTTTGATATGTACACAGGGAAAAAAGAAGAATACTACGCCTCCTTTGTGCCGCCTTTCAATGTGTCGAATGGATATGAAAGCGTCATTCATTTTGACAATCGTGCCCAAAGAGAGATTACCATAAACTTTCCTTTGTACAGCTGCGTTTCTGCGCTTTATATCGGTTTGGAAGAAGGGGCTGTTCTCAAAAAATCGTCCGGATATAAACACAAAAAACCGATTGCATTTTACGGTTCTTCTATTACCCAAGGCGGGTGCGCCTCACGCCCCGGCAATGCCTACGAAAGCATTGTTGCCAGAAAATTGCAAACGGATTATTGGAATTTGGGATTCTCCGGAAATGCAAAAGCGGAAGACGCCATTGCACAATATATCAGCACTTTAGACTTATCGGTCTTTGTGTATGACTACGACCATAACGCTCCTTCTCTCAGCCACTTAAAAGACACACATCAAAAGATGTTTTTAACCATTCGCAAACGCAATCCGCAACTGCCCATCGTCATCTTATCACGCCCCAAACGCACATTGAACGATGAGGAAAAACAGCGAATGGCTATTATAAAGAAAACGTACACGGAAGCGGTTGCCGCAGGTGATAAAAACACGTATTTTATTGATGGACCTACCCTAATGAAGTATGCCGGAAACGATGGTACCGTAGACAGCAGCCATCCCAATGATTTAGGGTTTTATTCTATGGCAAAGGTTTTGGTTGGACAATTAAAATCACTCATATAGTCAAAAGCGGCACGTTTGTGCCGCTTTTTGTTTTTATACTATTCCGCTAACCCAATAAATCAGCCCATACACCACGCCGGCGATGGAGAACATTTTGGCGTCGACACGGAGGACGTAACCCTCCGGTGGTGTCGAGTTAGAGCGCATTAGTTTTTGAAAAACGCCACTACAACAGCACCCGGGCCTGCGTGTGTTCCGATAACGCTGCCGACAGTTGTATAACGTACCGTTTCGAGATTGCCTTCCCAAATATGACGACTATCTTCGATGTACTTTAATAGAAGTGCATCGGAAATTCCGCTATACCCAAGCAAAACAGGTTTGCCGAAGTTAATACCGCCGGCTTTATCTATTTCCTGAACGAGCAAATTGTTGCCCATCTTAGAGCCACGGGCTTTTCCAAGCATATTGATTTCACCATCAATTACAGAAAGAACAGGTTTAATATTCAATACACTGCCGGCAAATGCGACCGCTTTGGAAATACGACCGCCTTTCTTGAGGTACTCAAGCGTATCTACCAAGGCAACGATAACAATCTTTTTCTTCTCTTCTTCAAGTGTTGCTGCAATTTCCTCAGCACTTTTTCCTTCATCCAAAAGTCTAAACGCCAATTCCACCAATATACCGCTACCCATTGCCGCACAGGCACTATCGACAATATAAATGTTATCAAAACCCGCGGCCGCAATCATTGCACTTTGATATGTACCCGAGAATTTAGAAGCAAGCGTGATTGCAACAGCACTCTCTCCCGCCGCCGACGCTTTTTCAAATTCTTTTATAAATGCATCGGGTGTTGGTTGGCTTGTGGTTGGAAGCACATCGCTTTCTATAAGCTTTTCGTAAAATGTTTTGTGGTCGATTGTTACGCCGTCAATATATTCCTCTGCACCGAAATTTACGGTAAGCGGAACCGTATGCCCACGACTTTTGAATACGGGCATTAATTCTCCTGTGGAATCCACAATAATTTTTGTTTTCATAAATATCTACTCCTTATCTTTCGCCATTTTTAGAAACGGCATCTAAACTTTCACTAATAATGGAAAGACTGCGATAAAATGCTACTCTTTCTTCCTCTGTAAGACCATCGCTGATTGCATCAAGAACACCG
>JAZRRV010000217.1:0-19461 GCA_045651085.1 Acutalibacteraceae bacterium | reverse complement strand
CGTATCGAGCTGTGGGGCGACACGGTGGACACACTCTCCTGCTTTGACGTGTTGTCTCAACGCCGTACCGACGCACTGGAGGTTGCCTCCATTCCTCCCGCCGCCGAAATCGCGTACGATTCCGCCGACGATTTGGCCGCGCGCATAGAAGCGCTGGCAGAATCGCTGGCCGGAAAACGTGCCGCGGCGGTGCGGGAACAGTTGCTTTGCGATGCCGAGCGCTTGCGCAGCGGGGTTCGCCCCGCCGCACCGGACAAATACCTCCCGCTCATTTACCCCGAACCCACCACCGTGTTGGATTACGCGGAGGGTGCGGTGTTGTTTTTATCGGAAACTCAAAAAATTCGTGAACGCATTCGCTCAGCCCAATGGCAGTTGCAAGAGGATATGCAATCTCTGTTGGAAGAAAACCTCTTATGTCGAGAACTGTGCCGCTATCAGGCCGATTGGGATGACTTTGCTGCGGCACTCACCGCGCGCCAAACCTATTTGCTGGAAACGTTTGCCCGCAGTATTCCCGACCTACCGCTGGGCGGTCTGCACTCGCTCACCTGCCGTCAACTGCCCGTGTGGTCGGGCGGGTTGGATTTGTTGTGTGAGGATTTGCAAGATTTGCTGGCCCGCCGCCATGCGTGTTTGGTGCTGGCGGGTGCAGAGGAACGCAACGCCGTCGCCTTGGCGGACGATTTGGTGCGCCGCGGTATTCCGGCGATTTACGCGCCCGCGCCGCAAGCGCCGGTGCGCGGGCAGGTGCTGGTGTTGCGCGGCGGCTTGTCCGCCGGTGCGGAATTCCCCGACGTTCACTTAGCCATTCTCACCCACGGGCGCGTTGCCGCGCCGCGTAAACGCCGTCGGTTAAATCGGCAAAAAGGGGCAGAGATACATAATCTTTCGGAACTCACCCCCGGCGATTACATTGTCCACGCCGCGCACGGTATCGGATTGTACGAAGGCATCCGCCAAATGAACGTACAAGGCGTGGTAAAAGATTACATTGCCTTAAAATATGCCAAAGAAGATATGTTGTACGTCCCCGTTACTCAACTGGACTTGGTATCCAAGTACATTGGCACTAAAGATGAAGTCAAGGTAAAACTGCACCGCTTGGGCGGTCAGGAATGGCAAAAAACCAAAGCGCGGGTGCGCAGTGCCGTAAAGGACATTGCCAAAGAACTCATTGCCCTGTACTCGCAACGTATGTCCACCTCCGGTTACGCGTTTGACCCCGACACCGAATGGCAATACGATTTTGAGCGCCATTTTGAACACGAGGAAACCGAAGACCAGTTGCGGTGCATTGACGAAATTAAAGCCGATATGGAGCGTCCCGTTCCGATGGACCGTCTGTTATGCGGGGACGTGGGCTTCGGCAAAACGGAGGTAGCGTTGCGTGCCGCCTTCAAGTGCGTGTCACAAAGCAAACAGTGCGTTATGCTGGTTCCCACCACCATTTTGGCGTTTCAGCATTACCGCACGTTGGTTTCCCGCTTTGACGGGTTCCCCGTAAAAATTGAAATGCTTTCCCGCTTTCGCACCCCCAAACAACAAGAGCAAATTCTGCGCGAACTGGCGGCGGGGCGTATTGATATTTTGGTGGGCACCCACCGTATGCTTTCGAAAGATGTCAAGTTCCGCGATTTAGGGTTGTTTATTGTGGACGAGGAACAACGATTCGGTGTCACGCAAAAGGAGCGCATTAAAGAACTCGCCCCGCAAGTGGA
The DNA here is from genome assembly GCA_045651085.1 of Acutalibacteraceae bacterium. Classification (GTDB taxonomy): domain Bacteria; phylum Bacillota; class Clostridia; order Oscillospirales; family Acutalibacteraceae; genus RGIG3009. The sequence goes on along the minus strand of JAZRRV010000217.1, from coordinate 17,740 downwards.
CGTACTCACCTTATCCGCCACCCCCATTCCTCGCACCTTAAACATGGCGATGAGCGGTATTCGCGATATGTCCATTATTGAGGAAGCCCCGCAGGACCGCCGCCCGGTACAAACCTACGTACTGGAACACGACAACAACCTGCTGGCGGATGCCATTCGCCGCGAATTGCGCCGCGGCGGTCAGGTATATTACATTCACAACCGCGTAGAAACCATTGAACGGTGCGCCGCTGCGTGGCAAATGCGCCTACCCGATGCGCGCATTGCCTTTGCACACGGCAAAATGTCCGAGGAGGAAATGTCGGATATTTGGCGGCAGGTGTTGGACCACGAAATTGATATGCTGGTGTGTACCACCATTATTGAAACCGGCGTGGACGTCCCCAACGTAAACACCCTCATTATTGAAAACGCCGACCGCTTTGGGTTGTCACAATTACACCAACTGCGCGGGCGTGTGGGGCGTTCCTCGCGCCGTGCGTTTGCCTACCTTACTTTTGTGCGCAATAAAGTGCTCAGCGATGTAGCCGCCAAGCGGCTAGAAGCCATTCGGGAATTCACGGAGTTCGGTGCCGGTTTCAAAATCGCCTTGCGGGATATGGAAATTCGCGGTGCGGGCAATCTGCTGGGTTCGCAACAACACGGCCATATGGAAGCCGTGGGTTACGATTTGTATTTGCGTCTGTTGGCGGAGGCAGTGGACGAAGAAAAGGGTGTACACGATACACGCCGTGAACCGGAATGTGTCATTGACCTGCCGGTATCCGCCCACATTCCCGAAAGTTATATTGAAGCCAACGCCCAACGGTTGGACGTGTACCGCCGCATTGCGGACATCCGCACCGAGGAAGATTCGTTGGACGTGTACGATGAACTGATTGACCGTTTCGGTGAACCGCCCGAGGCAGTACAAGGGTTAATTGACGTGGCACTGCTGCGCAACTTAGCCGCCAACATTGGTATTTATGAGATTCGCCAAAACGCCGATGCTTTGCTGCTGTATCAGCGCGTGTTGGATTTGTCGGTCGGCTCACAAATGTCCTCCGCACTGCCCGGCCGCGTTATGATTAACGCGGGACCCAAACCGTATTTGGCGGTAAAAGGCAAACCGGGGCTCTCCTCACTGGACATCCTGCGCGAAGCACTGCAAGCGGTAACTCCCAAAAAAGAATAACAACCTGCAACGGGCAAAATCCGCAAATGGATTTTGCCCGTTTTACTATTTGCATAAAAGAAAAAAGCGGAGCGGCCATACAGCCACTCCGCTTTTGTTTTGCTATATAAGGTTAGGGCTTTTTGCGGAAGAGTTCCAAAATATCATCGCTTTCGTCAAAAGCGGCTACCGCGCCATCTTCCGTGGGGGCGGTATAGGTGCCGTCTGCCGAAAAACCGGTTGCCACCAACGTGATGCACAACTCGTCATCCATTTGGTCGTCAAACGTGAGACCCCAAATGGTGTTGGAATCCGGGTGCGCCGCCTCCGAAATGAGGTTACACGCCATGGTTACATCTTCCAACAACACGTCGGGCGAAGCGGTGACGTTGATAATCAAACCGTGTGCGCCGTTAATAGTGGTTTCCAGCAAGGGGCTGGCAATCGCAGCACGGGCGGCAACTTCGGCCTTGTCCTTACCTTCGGCACGGCCGATACCCATATGAGCATAGCCGGCATCCTTCATAATGGCGGTAACGTCAGCAAAGTCCAAGTTGATAATGGCTTCCGCCGTAATCAGTTCGGAAATGGACTGCACGCCCTGACGCAGCACACTGTCTGCCTCTTGGAACGCGTTGGCCAACGTAATGCGCTGGTCGCTCACCAAACGCAAACGCTCGTTGGGGATAACCACCAAACTGTCCACGTGCTCACGCAACACGGCAATGCCGTTTTCGGCCTGCTCCATACGGCGACGACCCTCAAACGCGAACGGCTTGGTAACAATACCAACGGTGAGAATACCCATATCGCGCGCAATCTCCGCCACAACGGGAGCCGCACCGGTACCGGTGCCGCCGCCCATACCGGCGGTGATAAACACCATATCGGTGCCTTTGAGCGCAGCGGTAATTTCGTCGCGGCTTTCCTCCGCGGCGCGCTGACCCTTTTCCGGATTAGCGCCGGCGCCCATACCGCGCGTCAGCTTTTCGCCAATCTGCAGTTTGGTAGTCGCCTGCGAACGCAACAACGCTTGATGGTCGGTGTTAATGGCAATGAACTCCACACCTTTAATGCCCGCGGAAATCATACGGTTTACAGCGTTTCCGCCGCCGCCGCCGACACCGATTACCTTAATTTGTACCCCGGACGATTCCGTGTACAAGGTTTCCTCTTCATATTCGAAGCCCATGAAACTTCCTCCCAGTTCGTATTTTCTCAGTGCTTTGGGGCACATGCCGCCAAAACACTGCAAGTAACCTTTATAATTTTACCACACCTATCGCTGGATTTCAACACTATTTTTTCAAAATTTTCAGTCTTTTTTAATTATTTTTGAAATTTACCAAATATCCCCTTACTGCGCGCCTCTCCGCGCCGTGGTTGAGGGGGTTGTCCCACTCGTTGTCGTGGTTGTAGCGGCAGAATCTTCCCGCGGTATCACTTCCGGCTCCGTATTCAAAAGGGACGACGGCGTAAACACAATCACGGGCGATTCCACGCTTTCATCGGAATATTGCCGCAGGTTCAGCAGGCCCGTAGCCGTTTCGCCGTGGCGGCTAAGCACCTTGGGAATCGCGCTTTTTACGGCGGCAATTTCGTACGTTAAATTCGTATCACCGCCCAGCGCTACGGTGATTTGATTTTTCCAGTTTAGGCAAATGTTACCGCGGTCGGACATATCAATCTCGCCCACACCGGTTAGCTCGTTTGCGCGCAAGGCGTTTACCAGTTCGGTGGCAATGGCCAAACTTTTTTGGTCCAGCACCGGTTGACCGATTTTATCCCCAATAGTCACGGCGCCTTTTAAGTATAACCGACGAAACGGGCGTTCACTCTCCAACGGCAATCGTAACAGACCCATGCCGTTGTTACTCACCACCATCCAGTGCCCTTCCACCGCACCGGATTCCTCCCCGTTCGGCGGAGCGGGTACGTACACGGCACCCAATTCCTCTGCCTCGGTAATGCGAATGGTCACGTGTCGTTTCAAACTTACCTGCACGTCCACCGATTCGGCATAAGAAAATGCCTTTTTAATTTTTTTTGCAACCGTGCCTTTGTTTATGGAAAACACGCTTTCACCCACGTTGATTTCGCTAACCCCGATAATGGCTTCTTCGTCATAGCGGGTATTGCCCTCCACGGTAATCCCCGTCACGCCCAACAGAGCTTTGCTCTCGCCGGTCTGTTTGTCTTTTGTGCTCAACGCGCCCGGCAAAGCGAGCAAAATGCCGATAATCAGCGCCACGTCCAACAACATCAGCACGACAAACAGCCGGAAACGGTTTTGCTTCCGTTTCTGGCTGCTGCGACGCTTAGTTGTTTTTTTACGTGTCATACTCGTAACGTCCCTTGGTTTTATGTTTTAAGTATAAGGGATGCACCCACTTGTGTCAACCCCTCCGCCATCGCCTCATACCCGCGTTCCAAATGGTGTAATTCGGAAAGTTCCGTCACGCCCGTTGCCGCCAGCCCCGCCAGCACCAACGCCGCGCCGCCGCGCAAATCCGTGCACTGCACCGGCGCGCCGGACAACTGCGAAACGCCCTCCACCACTGCAACGCGCCCCTCCACTTTTATACGGGCGCCCATACGCAACAGTTCTCCCGCGTGCTTGTAGCGGCTTTCAAAAATGGTTTCAATAAACACGCTGGTACCGTCCGCCACGCATGCCATTGCCATAAGCAACGCCTGCGCATCGGTAGGAAAGCCGGGATACGGCAACGTACGCACCGTTTTTACGCGGCGCAACCGCAAGGGTGCGCTCACCAGCAATTCGTCATCCCATACGGTAAAACGACATCCCATTTCCTCAAACAACGGCGTCACCGCCTGCAACTGTGCGGGGCACACACCGCGCAACAGCAACGAACTACCCGTTACCGCCGCTGCCGCCATATACGTAGCGGTTTCAATGCGGTCGGGAATCACGCGGTGGTAACATCCGTGCAGAGAATCCACACCCTCAATTACCACCGTACCCTCGCCCGCGCCGCTAATGCGTGCGCCGCACGCGTTCAAAAAGTTACATACATCTTCAATTTCCGGCTCGCGCGCCGCATTGTGAATGGTCGTCGTCCCTTGCGCCGTCGCCGCCGCCAAAATAATGTTTTCCGTTGCCCCCACGCTGGGAAACGACAACGTAATGGGGCACCCGCGCAACCTCCCGTTGACACGGCAACGCAACCGCCCACTTTCCTCGGTAATGCGCAATCCCATTTGCCGCAAGGCGGCCAAATGCAGGTCAATGGGACGCGGTCCCAACTCACACCCGCCGGGAAACGACAAATCCGCTTCTCCCATACGCGCCGCTATGGCGCCCAAAAATACAATGGACGAACGCATTTCTCGCATTAGCGCATCGGGAATATCGCTGGCAGTCGGGGCGGTGGCATCCACCGTGACCGTTGTGCCTTGCCGCCCTACGCGGCAACCGAAATGCCGTAAAATATCTACTGCCGCACGCACATCCGACAGTGCGGGGCAATTGTCAATTTCACAAGTCCCTTGTACCAACAACGTCGCCGCCAAAATCGGCAACGCGCTGTTTTTTGCGCCGTGAATATGTAATGCGCCGCCCAGTCGATGTCCGCCTTCAATTACCAGTGTTGCCATCGCCGCTCCTCTCTTTCTCCGCTCACAGGAAAGTCTTATATACCATCCTATGACCTGCCGAAAAAAAGGTGACGACGGGTTAATTATCTTGTATGTTGCGCCAGCGTTTGCCGTATTACCGCTAAAATGCGCTCATCGGCATCCAACACCGCCGCTTGCCGCGCCGCCGCGCCCATACGCGCCAACACGTCCGGCGCCAACGCCGTTTTGCTCACTTCGTGCCATAACCGCTCCTCGGTTAACTCGCTTTCCTGCACGCATACCGCCGCACCGCGGCTTGCCAACGCCATTGCGTTATAATATTGGTGGTTTTCCGCCACGTTGGGGGACGGCACCAAAACCGACGGTTTCCCCAACGCGGGCAACTCGCTGAGCGTCATCGCTCCGCAACGGCAAATTACCAAATCCGCCGCCGCCATACACCGCGGCATATCGTCAATGTAATCCCGCACCCGCACGTGAACGCCGTCCGGCTCAACGCCTTTTTCACGGAGCAAGCGTTGCATCGTCTCATAATTTTCGCCGCGGCCGGTACCCACTAAAAATTGCAAGCGCCCTTCCGCTTGGTTGCGCGCCAGCACGCCGGCCACCGCCTCGTTAAGACGCCGCGCGCCCAAACTACCGCCAAAGCACAACACCAACGGTCGGTCGTCCACGCCCAGTTCACGGCGCGCGGTTTCTTTATCCGTTGCCGTCAGTTCTCGCCGCAACGGATTACCCGTCACCACCGCCCGCGTACCTTTGGGCAACCGCGCGGCCGCTTCTTCGTTTGCCACCATTACCGCGGCAGCATCTGCCGCCAGCAGTTTTACCGTTACACCCGGCAAGGCGTTGGATTCGTGCAGCAACACCGGCACGCCTAACCGCGCCGCCTGCCGCAACACCGGCCCGCACACGTACCCGCCGGTACCAATGGCAATATCCGGCGCAAATTCACGGATAATGCGCGCGGCTTCCCGCCCCGCGGTAACCGCGTGGTACGCCGCGCGCACATTGCGCCCTATGTTTTTAAGCGATAGTTGACGTCGAAACCCCTCTACCGTAATGGTACGGAGAGCATATCCCGCCTGCGGGACCAACACCGTTTCCATACGTCCCGCCGCGCCCACAAACAACACCTCGGTAGCAGGGTCTTCACGCCGCAACATAGCGGCAATAGACAACGCGGGGTTAATATGCCCCGCCGTTCCGCCGCCGGTGAGTAATACACGCATCGTACCCCTCCTACGTTTTGCGATTTGCCAATTTGCTGTGCCGCGAAACGGACAGCACCACGCCCATTTGCATCAGTAACATAATTAACGATGAACCGCCGTAACTGAAAAACGGCAAACTAATACCGGTATTCGGCATGGTGTTGGTCACCACCGCCAAGTTAAACGCCACCTGCAACCCAATTTGCGCGGTCAAGCCAATCGCCAGCATTGAACCAAATTTATCCGGTGCTTTCATACCAATAATAAACCCGCGCCACACCAGCGCCGCAAACAACACAATAATCAGCAAAGCACCGATAAACCCCAGTTCCTCACACACAATCGCAAAAATAAAATCGTTTTGCGGTTCGGGCAAAAACAAGTGTTTTTGACGGGAATTGCCCAGCCCCTCGCCCATGAGTCCGCCGGAACCAATGGCATACAACGACTGTACCGTTTGCCACGCCACGTCGCGTCCCGTTAACCCCGATTCATACACCTGATTGGACGTATACACCGCCAACGGGTCCAGCCACACGTCAATACGGTCTTTTTCATAACCGGCAATAAACACCAGCGCCGCCGCGGCCGCACCGCCCAAGCCAAGCGTCCCTGCCAAATAATACCACTTGGTGCCGCCAATGAACATAATGACCATACCAACCATCAAAATAATCATGGTACCGGACAAGTGCGGTTCGCGGAACACCAGTAAACACGTAATCCCCAGCACCGCAATAAAGGGGACGTAACCTTTTTTGAACTGCCCCATTTCCTCTTTGTAATGCGAAATTAAATGCGCAAACAACAGTATAATGGCAAATTTCGCAATTTCGGACGGCTGGATGTTTAAGCCGCCGATGCGAATCCACCGATGCACGTTCTGGATGGCCGGCAAAAACAGCACCAACACCAACAAAAACCACGAAACGCCCATAATCGGCAACGCGAATCGGTGCAGTATATGATAGTCTATAAGGGAAACCACCAACATTGCCCCTACGCCTATCACCGCAAATAACAGTTGGCGCTTAATGTAATAATAACTGTCGCCGTTGTTTTCGTAATACGAATAGGCGTAACTGGCGGAAAACAGACAAACGAGGCCTACCGCCAACACCAAAATTAATAGGATAAAAAACGGCATATCCATTCCGCCGCCGCGCGAAAACAAGCCCAGTATGCGCTTGTTTTTTAACGAGTTTTCGGGGGCTTTGAACACCGCCCATCGTTCTTTTTTCACGGGAGTCCTCCTTTCTCGGTTTTCGGTTTATTGCGCCAACAACAACGCAACCACACCGCCCACGGCTGTAACGGCACAAAACACCGCCACAATTTTATTTTCGCTCCACCCGCTCATTTCAAAATGGTGGTGCAGCGGGCTCATTTTGAACAGGCGTTTGCCGTGCGTTAGCTTAAAATACGTTACCTGCAACACAACCGAGACCGTCTCCGCTACATACACAATACCCAGCGGCACCAACAAAAACGGTTGTTCCAGCCCAAACGCCACGGCGCACAACACGCCACCGATAAACAACGAGCCGGTATCCCCCATAAACACCCGTGCGGGATGCAGATTCCACACCAAAAACCCCGCCAATGCTCCCGCCATAGCGGAAACGATAATGCCGTATCCGGTAAGTGAGCCGCACAACGTTAGTAAAAACATTAGCGCGACAACCGATACCGAACCGCACAACCCGTCAACACCATCCGTCAAATTGGTAGCATTGGTTATGGCGACAATAATAAATATCGCTATGGGAATAAACCATACGCCCGCTTCCCAGTAACCGAAAAACGGAACGTACATCCGTGTCATACCCGTGAAATACAAAGTGGCGGCGTACGCGCCGGATACCAAAATCTGCGCCGCCATTTTTTGGCGGCTGGTAAGCCCCAAATTCTGCTTGCGTACCACCTTAATAAAATCGTCCAAAAAGCCGATAACGCCAAAACCCACCGCCAAAATAAGCCCCGCAAACAAACGGGTAACGTAACCGTTTGAGTGTGCTGCCGTGACAATTTTAGCAGGCAAACACCACTGGCACACCGCCATGGCAAGCAACGTAACCGCCAACATGGCAGCAATAAAGATAACCCCGCCCATGGTAGGCGTTCCCTGTTTGCTTTTGTGCCACGCGGGCCCCTCTTCACGAATAGTTTGCCCAAATTTGAGCCGATGCAACACGGGAATGAGCAGTTTTCCCAACCGCTCCGCCAGTATAAACGCCGCCAGCGCCGTCAGCACCCACACCGTTGCTACTGTTATGTCCATTTTTGTCACTCCTCATTCGGCAAGGCCGCCAAGGCGTCCGCCACAATTTCTCTTTCGTCCAAATGAATGGTTCCCTCTTTGAGGATTTGATACGTTTCGTGGCCTTTGCCCGCCAGTAAAATGGTATCCCCCGCTTGCGCGTTGGCAATAGCCCAACGAATCGCCTCCGTGCGGTTGACAATGACCGTGTACGGAGTAGCACTCTCACTCAACCCTGCAACAATATCCTCAATAATGGCTTCCGGTTGTTCGGAACGGGGGTTGTCGGAGGTAACCACCAAATAATCCGACAACGAGGCCGCCGCCGCGCCCATTTGCGGGCGCTTGGTGCGGTCGCGGTCGCCGCCGCAGCCAAACACGGTTACCAGTCGTCCCGCTTTGCAGGCGTTCAGCGTACTGCAAATGTTGATTAACCCGTCAGGCGTGTGCGCGTAGTCAATGACCACCGTAAAATCTCGTCCCGTCGGCACCACTTCGGCGCGCCCTTTTACAATGCCTGCGCGGGAAAGTGCCGCCACAATATCCTCAAACGCTACGCCCAGCGTATGTGCGCACGCCGCCGCGCCCAGCGCGTTGTACACCGAAAACCGTCCGGGGGTGGCCAATCGCACCCGCCCGATAGCACCGGTCGTGACCAATTCAAAATCCACCCCGTCGGGGCGCTGACGAATGTTGCGTGCCACGTAATCGGCGGTATCGTCCTTTTCCGAAAACGTGACCGTCGGGCAGGAAACCCCCTCGCTCATAACCGAGTACCACGCATCGTCACGGTTGAAAAGTGCGTGGTCGCACTGTAAAAACAACCTCTTTTTGGCGGCGGCGTAGTTTTGCATAGTGCCGTGATAATCCAAATGGTCCTGCGTGAGATTGGTAAAAATCCCCGCATCAAACCGACACCCCTCCACGCGGCATTGGTCCAGCGCGTGGGAGGAGATTTCCATAACCACGTAATCGCATCCGGCATCCGCCATCTGCGCAAACATTTGTTGCAATTCGTAAGAATCCGGCGTGGTGTGTCCCGCCGCCAGTTCGCGGTCACCGATTAAATTGCGAATGGTGCCGATTAACCCCACCGTATGCCCCGCTTGTTCCAAAATGGCTTTGAGCAGATATGTGGTGCTGGTTTTACCGTTGGTTCCGGTCACACCGATAAGATGCAACCGCTCAGACGGGTGAGAGAACCAAGCCGCGCTCATCTGCGCCCAAGCGGCACGGCTGTTGGGTACAAGCACCTGGCACGGCAACCCCATATCCCGCTCTACCACCACGGCGGCGGCACCTTGCTCCACCGCCCCTGCGGCAAACGCGTGCGAATCCACGCCCGTGCCGCGGATGCACACGAACACGCAACCCTCCGTTACACGGCGAGAATCACGACACAGCGCCGTAATCTCCCTGTCGGGTAACGTATGTACCGCTCCGGTGTTTTTTAATAATTGGTGTAGTTTCACGGAAATTCCTCCACTATTCAATGGCATCTTGATAAACCACGTGTATCTCCACTACCGTTCCTTCCTTGGCGGAGGTTTCTGCCGCCACACTTTGGCTGCTCACCACCGCTTGGCGCGCGGTGAGGTCGTCGGTTTTTTGGGTGGGATACCCCAGAATTTTTATATTTAACCCCGCATCTGTCAGCGCTTGGTTGGCCTGCAACAGTGTTTTACCAACCACCGCCGGCACCGTTACGTGTGCAGGTGCGGTACCGTTGGTGTACAGCACCACCGTGCCACCCTTGCTTATGGCGCTATCCGCCGCGGGCATTTGACCGGTAACCTCATCACCGTCCCCTACAACACGCGCCGTTAACCCGTGTTGTTTGAGCAAACTTTGCGCACGAGCCAGCGATTGCCCGCTGACGGCGGGTACGGTGGCGTTTTGTTGTTTCAGTTCCTCCGCCGTGTACTGCGGTTGCACCTCCAAATACGGCAATACATCCGCAAAAATGCGTTGTGCCACCGGCGCCGCCAGTGTGCCGCCGTAACGAATCGCGGTTTGCGGTTCGTCTATCATCACAATCACCGCAATGCGCGGGTCGTTGGCGGGCGCAAACCCGCAAAACGAGGCAATCGCCGGTTTTCTGCCGTTGGCGGCGGGGGCTTGGTCGGTTTTTTCGGAGGTCCCTGTTTTTCCCGCCACGCGGTAACCGGCAACGTACGCATTCTTGGCGCCACCGCCATCCACCACGCCCTCCAGCATTGCACAAATGCGGCTCGCCGTATCTTGCGAGATTACCCGTCGCCGCACGGTACGCTCGGCTTTACTCACCGCGGTGCCGTCCGGCGCTGTCACGCGGCTCACCACGTACGGTTGCAACAATTCGCCGCCGCCCGCCACCGCACTAACGCCCGTTATCATTTGAACCGGCGTCACCTTAAACGTCTGCCCAATCGAGGAGGTCGCCACGTCCACCGCGGTAATCGCCTGCGCACTGTGGTACAGCGTGGGGGTTACCCGCGCCTCGCCCAGCATATCAATGCCGGAGAGTTCGGTAAATCCAAACCGTGCGTGGTATTGCGGGAACAACGTCGTACCTACCATAGAACCAATGCGCATAAACGCCGGATTACAGGAATGAGAGATGGCTTCCGCCAACGACTGACTGCCGTGACTGCGCGGGAAAATATGGCACTTCATGGTGCGCACACCGGGCATCGTAAATGTACCGTTACAAGAAAAATGCGATTTTTCGGAGATAAGCCCCTCTTGCAACGCCATAGAAGCGGTGAAAATCTTAAACACCGACCCCGGCTCGTAAAACTCCGAAATGGCTTTGTTTTTCCACTGCCGTTGCAAGGCGGTTAAATATGCTTCGCTGTACTCCGTGCCCGAAAGCAGGGCAATGCGCGCCGCCTCGTCGGGGTTTTGCACCACGCGCGGGTTGTTCAAATCGTAGTCGCCCTTGGTGGCCATCGCCAGCACCTCGCCGGTGCGCACGTCCATAACAATCGCGCAGGCACGGTTGGCAGCGTTGGTTTCCGCCAACGCCACCGCCAACCGATTTTCCACCATTTGTTGAATGTTGGCGTCAATGGTCAGTGTCAGCGTGTTGCCTTCTTTGGCGGCCACGGTGGTTTCGTATTGCAGGTCGTTGGGAAGCGCGTCACCCCGCCCGTTTTTAGAGGTAATAACACGCCCTGCCACGCCGGCTAATTGGGTGTTGTACTTCGCCTCTAACCCTTCCAAACCGGTGTTGTCCGTGCCGGTAAACCCCATCACACACGAAAGCACGTTGCCCAGCGGGTATTCGCGTTTATAATCTTCAATTAACCGAAACACACCGGTTAACCCTTGCTCCTTTACCCACGTTACAAAACGGTTACAGGTGGTTTCGTCAATTTTTGCTTTAACAATCTCATAACGAGAGGCGGTTTTCGCCACTTGCTTCGCCAATTTTTCGGCACTCACGCCCAGCAAGTCCGGCAAATCGGCACAAATGCGCCGCCGCGCCTCCTCGTTTGGAATTTCCGACGGCATCATAATTACGGTGGCAACTTCCACGCTGCGCGCCAGCACCACCCCGTTGCGGTCCACGATTTGCCCCCGCTTATCGGAAATAACACTGTCCGTCAACTGCTGTTCGGTGGCCAGGGTTTGCCACTCGTCATGCTGTGCCAGTTGCAATGCCGCCAACTGACCGCACACCGCGGCAAAACAAAACGCCAACAATACCAAAATCAGCAGGGAGCGCCGCCACATTAAGCGGGAGGGAGCTTTCATTGAAACGTCCTGTTTTGGCTTACGCTTCATAACAGGCGTCCTCTCTTGGGTTAATAAATATTGGCCGAATACGTAAATTCTACCGTTATCACGGTGCCTTTGGGCACTTTTTGTCCGGGCGTTGCCGACTGCTGCGAGGCAGTGGGTGTGCTGCTGGAAGTGCTCAACCCCGACAACACCACGTTAATTCCTGCGTTTTTCGCCGCTTGTTTTACCTGTGCCACCGTATGTCCCGAGAAATCGGGGACTGTAGCCATTTGCACTTCGCTTTCGTCGGTGTACAGCCACACCGAACCGCCCTGCGGAATGGAAGTACCGCTTTCCGGCACTTGCCGCACCACAGTTTTTCCCTTACCAACCACGTGATAGTTGAGTCCCGCATTTTTTAGCGTGGTTGCCGCCAACGACACGGCTTTTCCCGTCACCTGAGGCACGCTGCAATCCAGTTCGGCAATTTCTGCTTCGGTGTAATTGGGTTCCACGCCCAAATACGGCAACACGTCCCGCAATATTTTTCGCGCCATCGGTGCCGCCACACGGTTACCGGATTTACTGGTTTGCGGTTCGTCCACCATCACCAGTACCGCCACGCGCGGGTTATCTGCCGGAGCAATACCCCCAAACGAGGCAATCACTTCCACTTTTTTATCCTGATTCTCTTCGTCTTTGGTTTCGGTTTTTTCAGAGGTGCCCGTTTTTCCCGCCACGCGGTAACCCGCAATGTAGGCGTTGGCAATGGCGCCGCCGCTCACGGCCTCCTCCAACATATCGCACACACGGCGCGAGGTTTGTGTGGAAATTACCTGCCGCTTCACTACCGGCTCGGTATTGGAAATCACGTTGCCGTCGCCGTCCAACACCTGCTGCACCACGTACGGTTGCATTAAATATCCGCCGTTGGCAATGGCGCTCAGCGCCGTAACCATTTGCAACGGGGTTACCTTAAACGTCTGACCAATGGAGGATGCCGCCACGTTGACCGGTGTCATTTTCACGGGGTCATAATACAGCGAGGGTGACACCACCGGTTCGCCCAGCATATCCACGCCGGTTCGCACCGTAAAGCCAAAACCGGTATAATATTTGGAAAACAACGTAGCCCCCACCCGCGTGCTCAGCGTCATAAACGCCGGGTTGCAGGAGTTGGCAATGGCTTGGCGGAAATTCTGCTGCCCGTGCCCGCGCGGGTGAACCCAACAACGCATGGTACGGTCGGCAATGGAAAACGAGCCGCCGCAATAAAACGGGCTGCTTTCGGTTACCAGCCCTTCTTCCAATCCCATGGAAGCCGTAACCGTCTTAAACACCGAACCGGGCTCGTAAAAATCCAACGCCTTGTTGCGGTATTGCTCCAATCTGGCTTGCACCAACGCTGCCGCCTGTTCCTCGCCCGAAAGCAACGCAATCTGCTCCGCAACGGTGGGGTTATCAATCTCCAGATATTTGTTAGGGTTGTAATCGCCTTTGGTAGCCATTGCCAAAATTCCGCCGGTTTTTACATCCATAACAATAGCACATCCGCGATTAGTGGCACCAAATTCCGCAATGGCCTCTGCCAAATACTTTTCCGTAACCTGCTGAATGTACTGGTCCACGGTCAACACCAAACTGTTGCCGTCCTCAGCATCCACCGTGTATTCGTAATCCAACGCCGTGGGCAACTGGTCGCCGGAGGTGTTTTGCGCAATCACCATTCGCCCCGGCACGCCGGAGAGCGTTTCGTCGTATTTCAATTCCAACCCTTCGCGCGCTACGTTGTCGGTACCCACAAACCCAATCACGGTAGAAAGCAAATTATCCACCGGATATTCGCGTTTATAATCGCGCACGACGCGGAACACGCCACCCAAGCCCTTTTCGTTTACCCATTCAATAAAGGCGTCTCCCACGTCCTTATTGACTTTGGATTTTACCACCTTATACTGCGAGTTGCTGTCGGTGGTTTGCTTATACAGCGTGTCGCGGTCCACTTCCAACATCACGGACAATTCGTCTGCAATCATTTGGCGCGTTTTTTCTTGCCGAATGTTTTTGGGGGACATTACAATGGTAAACACTTCGCGCGTGAGCGCCAGCACCGACATATTGGCATCGTAAATTTGCCCGCGGTTGGCAGAGATTTCAATGTCGCTGAGTTGTTGCGCCACCGCCTTTTTTTGCCAAAACTCCTGCTGCATTACGGTAATACGGAATATCTGTACGGTTAACAAAACAAAGCAAGCCAACAAAACGCCGGCAATCCCTATGGCCCTGCCGCGCATTGCGCGCGAAAGCCGCCGTGTGGGGCGCTGTGCTTTGCGATTCCGTTTTTGTAACATCCTTTACACCTCGCTTTTTTGGAAAGAAAAGAGAGTTAAGACGCAAACATCCCAACTCTCATCGTCCGAGGTTCCTTTCCAATGTATGCCGGAGATACGCTCCGGTAGAACCTATGTGTGTAAGCTGACCGATTCGGATACCGCCAGCCGTTGTCATTTCAACCAACCGGTCAGCGTATCCCACAACGACGCCCAAAATCCGGTCGGTTGCGCCGCCGTTTGTGTGGCGGGGGTAACCGTAATGTAATCAATTTGTCCGGATTCCATCTGGCGAAGTCCCACGCTTTCGGCATATGCCTCCACGCTTTGAGCAGACGTTTGAGAAGCCAGTTCACTTTCCAGCCGCTTGGTTTCACCAATGGTTTCGTTCAGCCGCGCCTCGGCTTGGCTGATAGCGCTGTTGGTTTCGGTAAGCCGCACCTGGCTGGCAATCATTAAACTGAGAATGAGCATTACGCTGAACGCCACAAGCACTGCGGCGGCACTGTTAAACACCTTTTGTAATTTGGCACGGCGGCGCTCCGCCTTGGTGGCTTTTTTGCCGGGGAGACGGGTAATTTTAGCGGATTTCGGCTCAAATAACGATAAATCATACGCTTCGGAACCGTAATTTGCCATGGTTTTACTCCCCTTTCTTTATACTTCAGTCCGTCGTCGGACGCTCTTGCAATTTTTCAATACACCGCAGTTTCGCACTGCGACTGCGCGGGTTTTCCGCCACTTCCTGCGGCGAGGCCTCCACCGGTTTGCGCAACACCAAGCGCCCGGCCGGTTGCTTGCCGCATACGCACACCGGAAACGACGGCGGACAAGTACATCCCGTACAAAATTCCGCAAACCGTTGTTTTACCATACGGTCTTCCAGCGAATGGAAGGTAATCACCGCCAAGCGGCCACCAACCTTTAGTTGGTCAAACGCACTGTCCAGCGCTTCCGATAAACAATCCAGCTCCGCGTTTACCGCCATGCGGAGCGCCTGAAACACCCGTCGTGCGGGATGTCCTTCGCGCCGCACCGCCGCGGGCACGGCACCTTTAATTACCTCCGCCAGTTCGGTGGTGGTGGTAAGCGGCCGTTCTTCCCGCCGTTTTACAATCGCGCGGGCAATCGCGCGGGAAAACTTTTCTTCCCCAAAGCGGAAAAAGATATCCGCCAGTTCCTGCTCGGACAAGTCCCGCAACAAATCCGCCGCCGTCACGCCTTCTTGGCTCATTCGCATATCCAGCGGCGCCTCGGCGTGGTAGGAAAAACCACGCTCCGCTTTATCTAACTGGTGGGACGACACACCAATATCCAGCAAAATGCCGTCTACTCCGTTAATGCCTAAATCGTTCAACACTCGGCCGATATGCCGGAAATTGGAGCGAACCACCGTGGCCGGCAACCCTGCCAGCCGTGCCGTGGCTTGCTGAATAGCGTCCGGGTCTTGGTCCAGCGCAATCAGGCGGCCACCGCGCAGGCGGGACGCCACCGCGTGGGAATGACCGCCGCCGCCGGCAGTTCCGTCTACATAAACCCCTTGCGGGTTAACCGCCAAGGCCACCAGTGTTTCTTCCAGCAATACCGGGCGGTGATACTCATACACGTCGGGCTTTTCCATATCAGAAGCCCAGTTCCATAAATTCGGCTTCCACTTCTTCGGAAGTCATGCTGCCCATATCTTCTTCGTACGCGGCAGGATTCCAAATTTCGGCACGGTTGCCGGCACCGATAACCAGCGCCTCTTTTTCCAGCCGTGCATACTCCAACAAATGCTTGGGAAGTAAAATACGCCCCTGCGAATCCACCTGTGCGTCCACCGCGTTCGCGGACAAATACCGTTGCAGTTTGCGCGCTTTGGTAAGCGGCATTTGTGCCAAGCCCTCTTGCAGTTTGTTCCATTCCTCGGTGGAATACAGACACACGCAATGGTCCATTACCGCCGCGGCAATAAAGGACATCCCCAATTTTTCGCGCAATTTGGCGGGCACAAACAAGCGCCCTTTAGCGTCAATATTATGTTGAAAACGACCGTACAGCACTTGTTGCACCCCCCTTTGTTTTTGCGCCGAGTAACGGGCTGTGGAAAACTCTGTGGAAAGTGTGGAAAACCTCCACTTTGCACCACTTTGCACCACGTGGTTATATTATAACGCCATTTTTGCAAAAAATCAAGACGCAATATGAAAAATTTCCAGCTATTTTTTGGCAAACAAAAAACACCTGTCCGACAAGGTTGTCGGACAGGTGCTTTTGTTCAATAATTAGGCAATCTGTTGTACCAGTGCCACAAACAGCGGCATCGTCACTACCGAAAATACGGTGGATAGGGCAACCAGGTTTACCGCCGTTTCGGTGTCTTGTTTATAGCGGTCGGCAAACATCAGCACCGCCGCGGCAATGGGTGCACTGGCGGAAATAGCCATGGAGGAAAGCAATGTTCCGCGAATCCCTACCAGATACAGCAGAGCAATGGTGATGGTCGGCACCAGCAGCAACCGCACCGCACTGGCGGCATAGTATTCCTTTTTGCACAGCGCGCGCCCTAAATCCACCTTGGAAAGATAATATCCCGTAAACAACATCGGAATAGGGGTGTTTAACGCCGCTAAGTGCGAGATAGGGGCGCGGACTAACGCGGGCAACTCCACCGGTAACACCAAGATAAGCAGCCCCGCCGCCAAACCAATAATGCCGGGGCTAAGCAGCATTTTTTTAGTAGACAAGCGCCGCTCGCCGCGGTCCATGGTGATAACGCCGTAACTCCACAATATCAAATTAAACGCGGTAACATACGCCGCGCCGTAAAACACGCCCTGCGCACCCAGCACGGCCTGCTGTAACGGTAACCCCATAAACCCGGCATTGGATAACACCGCCGCCAACCGCAACACCCGCGTGCGGGAGGTGTCGCGCCGGTATAACAACCGCGCAATGCCAATGGCAATCAAGTGAATAGCCGCCGCAACCAGCAACGCTTTCCCCAGCTCTTTCAGCACGTCCACGCTGAATTCACGTTCAAACGACAGCGCTATCACGCAGGGGGTTGCCAACAACAGCGCAATGTCGGACAACGTCTTGGCGCCAACTTCGGTAATAATCCCCTTTTTACCCAACACATAACCGGCCGCAATCAGCAAAAACAAAATTAACACTTGCTGACCTACCGTAAGAAAATTCCCCATACTGTCGCTCCCGTCTACAAAATACACTGCTTATTGTATCTCAAAACCTCCTAAAAAACAAGCATAACATGCAAAAAACAAGCGCCCCGCAGAGCGCTTGTTCGGTAACAGTATTTACGCGCAGGGGCGGCACGTAGCCGCGGGCGCGTTCAGTTCGTACAACATCCCCTCAGACGTTACACGGCGGCACACTTCGCGCCGACGGCGGCGGTTGCGTACGGCTGCGGCATCTTTTTTGAGTGCCAACGAGCAACACACCAACACGGTGACACGGCACACCATCAGTACCGCGG
>JAZRRV010000216.1:0-1125 GCA_045651085.1 Acutalibacteraceae bacterium | reverse complement strand
ATTTTGAAAAGCAGCGGCGCGGCGCGCCGCGGTGTGCTGGAAACGCCGCACGGTACGGTGCAGACCCCCGCATTTATGAACGTGGCAACTTGCGGGGCAATTAAAGGGGCGGTTTCGGCGTACGATTTGAAAGAATTGCGTTGCCAAGTGCAACTGTGTAACACCTACCATCTGCATTTGCGTCCCGGTGAGGGCTTGGTGCACGAACTGGGCGGTTTACATAAGTTTACCGGTTGGGATGGCCCCATTTTAACGGACAGTGGCGGGTTTCAGGTGTTTTCGCTGGCGAAACTACGCCGCATTGAGGAGGAGGGGGTTACCTTTTCCTCGCACATTGACGGGCGGCGGTTGTTTATTGGGCCGGAGGAGAGTATGCGTATTCAGTCCAAACTGGCATCTACCATTGCGATGGCGTTTGACGAATGTGTGGAGAATCCCGCGAGTTATGACTACGCCGCCGCCTCTTGCGAGCGGACAACCCGCTGGCTCAAGCGGTGTCAGGCAGAGATGGCCCGCTTGCGCGAACAGCCGGACACGCTCAACCCCCGCCAACTGCTGTTTGGCATTAATCAGGGTTGCACGTATGAGGAATTGCGCGTTCGGCACATGCAGGAAATTGCCGAACTGGATTTGGACGGTTACGCCGTGGGCGGGCTTGCCGTGGGTGAACCGACCGAGGAAATGTACCGTGTGTTGGACGCTGTGACCCCGCATATGCCCGTGCATAAGGCGAGGTATTTAATGGGGGTAGGCACACCGGAGAATATTTTAGAGGGTGTGCGCCGCGGCATTGACTTATTTGACTGCGTTATGCCTGCCCGTAATGCGCGCCATGCGCACGTATTTACGTGGGAGGGACATCGCAATATGCTTAACCAAAAGTACGAGCGGGACACCCGCCCGCTGGACGAAGCGTGTGATTGCCCCACCTGCCGCCGCCATTCGCGGGCGTATATTCGCCATTTGTTTAAGGCGAATGAAATGTTGGCTATGCGGCTGTGTGTGATGCACAATTTGTATTTTTATAATACGTTAACGGCACGTATTCGTGAAGCGCTGGAAACCGATACCTTTGAGGAGTTTTACAATCGGTATCGGGGTGTGTTGGATCAGCGCATTTAATTG
>JAZRRV010000215.1:0-1198 GCA_045651085.1 Acutalibacteraceae bacterium | reverse complement strand
GCTAACAACCAAATGAGTAAATTGGTGAGCGTTATTTCGGCAGAAAAGGGCAACAAATTTTGCGGAATCATACCAATGCCGAGTACAATAACAAGCCCCAGTAAAATGTACACAGCGGAAGATACCGTAAACCGCGTGGCGCGCGTTTTACGGTATAAGGCGGGAATACCGCCGATAACCGCCCCTAAAAAGAAAAAGGAAACCGGAATGGGAAACGCTTCCAGCAACCAATCCAGCACCAGCGCCAGCGAAGCGATGCCCGCCACCGCGCCGGCACAAAACTTTGCCAAAAAGAAAAAGTTCTTCTTGGGTTCTTTGGTAAAGCGGCTGATAGCGCCAATGAGTTGGTCATAAATGCCCAACAAAATCGCCATCGTGCCACCGCTGACTCCCGGAACTGTCATAGACGACCCAATTAAAAACCCCTTAAACGGAATGAGCAACGCCTTCCACCATTTCACAAGTACCGTCTCCTTTCCAAATACTCCCTCATTATACACCCAACGCACGCATTTGTCACCCCTATTTTGGTGTTTTCTGTTGCACACGCTTCAAAAAAGCGGTATACTGAATACTAAAGAAGGGATGTGTAACCTATGACTGCCAAAGAACGGTTTATTGAGGTGTTTCATCAGTACATTCATCGCGAGGGTGCCGACAAGGTGCTGGAGTACCTGTGCTCCAAATCCAGCGATTTCTTTACCGCACCCGCCAGCACGCGTTTTCACGGCGCCTACGAAGGCGGCTTGGTGGAACACAGTTTGAACGTGTTCGATTGTTTGCGGCATTATTTGGATCGCCCGCGTATGAAAGAAACGTACGGGCTGGATTACAGCGAGGAAAGCATTGCGATTGTCTCGTTACTGCACGACGTATGTAAAATTAACTGCTACAAACCGGGCACTCGCAACGTGAAAGACGAACACGGCGTGTGGCACACCGTCCCCACGTATGAGTACGAGGACAAACTCCCCTACGGCCACGGCGAAAAGTCGGTGTACATTCTGTCGGGCTATATGCGTCTCACACGGGAGGAAGCGTTTGCCATTCGCTACCATATGGGCTTTGCAGGTACGGAGGATAGTCGCAACGTCGGCAACGCGTTTGAAATGTTCCCGCTCTCCTTTGCGTTATCGGTGGCAGATATGGAAGCCACCTATTACGTAGAGGGGAAAAAGTAAGTAATCATTCCCCTGCC
>JAZRRV010000214.1:0-4107 GCA_045651085.1 Acutalibacteraceae bacterium | reverse complement strand
ACGGCGCGCCGTTCCCGGCTTGGTGCGCAACGCGGCATTTTCTTCTGCATAATGGCGAACCTGCGTGCGCAGGTTGTCCATTGCCTCTTCCGCCTTATGGGCGCGGTCACGCTCGTCCAGCAGCGCCAGTACCGCCGCTTTTACAGGCGACAGGTGCCCTTTGGTTATACGCTCGGTCAGCATTTCGTCCACCTCACGGCCCAACTGTTCCACGTACGCCACCGGTTCGTCCGACAAAATGGTGTAGGTGTTACCCGCAACGGTCACTTTTATCCGATTCTTTTCCACAATACATTCCTCCCTACTTACGATACCCGATTATCCACACTTTTTTCGTGTTGTTCTGCTGTCATCTCAACAAAATACCGAATAATATCTTTTCGGGTAACAATGCCGATAAACGAGCCCAAATCGTCAATCACCGGCACGAAATTTTGATTCATAGCGCGGCCAATCAGTTCCTGCATGCCTGCCGTCACCCGTACCGGCGGGTTACGGTCAAACCGCAGCACGTCTCTTACAACCACATCTTCCAAATCGCGTATGGAGGTTTTTTGCGGTGCCGACGTGCCTTGCTCATCCATTAGGTACCACAAAAAGTCCCCTTCGCTCACCGTACCGACATACTGGTTTTGACGAGTAACCACCGGTAGTGCCGTGTACCCCGAGCGCCGCATTTTTTCCAGTCCTTGTCGCAGGGTATGGTCATCGTAAATATATCCCACCTGACCACGGGGGATTAAAAAATACGCTACGTTCATCGCTTGTTCCTCTCGTTCCCTTGTTCTGTGTTTCAATATACCACACACGCGTGAACAGTCTGTGAACAAAAAACAACAAATTTATGGCAAATTACTTGTGGTATTTACCACCGGATTGAATATGAAACGCGCGGTATAGTTGCTCCAGCGCCAGTATACGCGCCAACTGATGCGGAAATGTCATAGGCGAAAAGGAAAGGCGCAGACGTGCTTCGTGCTTTACCGCATCGGACAAGCCAAACGAGCCGCCGATAACCAGTGCCACGTGGCTGATACCGTCTACCGCCCAGCCCGCCAGTTTCCGTGAAAATTCCTCAGAGGACAGCGACTTTCCCTCAATGCAAAGCGCCACCACCGCCGCTCCGGCAGGAATACGCGATAACAAGCGGTGACCCTCGGCTTCCAGTGCGGCGGTAATCTGTGCCGACGACGGATTATCCGGCAACCGCTCCTCCGCTACCTCCTCAATGCGCAAGCGACAAAATGCCGACAACCGTTTTTCGTATTCGGCACACGCATCACGCCAATATGCTTCCTTGAGTTTGCCAACGCAGGCAATGGTTACGGTGAGCACCGGTATCCCTCCCTTAAAAGGTCAAATACGGACGGTCATTTTCCGGCGGGGCAACCCCCAGCAGATAATCCACGTTTTCGGTCATTCCCGCCACCGTCAATTCCGCTTGCGCGGTAGATTGTGCCAACGCGGGCAGATTGTTTTCACGGCTTAAATGCCCCAAAAATAATCGCGTCGTGCCACTGCGTACCAGCGCGGGCAATTCGCGGGCGCACGCCTCGTTTGACAAATGCCCCCTATCCGATAAAATGCGGCGTTTAAGCGGGTACGGGTACGGTCCGTTTTCCAGCATACGCACGTCGTGGTTAGATTCAATATGTACCAAATCGCACCCGCACAGTTGCTCACGCACAGTGGACGTCATAACCCCCAAATCGGTTGCCACACCCACCCGCCGTTCATCCGGCAAGGTAATGCGGTAACCGCAACTCTCCCGGCTATCGTGTGAGGTGGCAAACGGCGTTACCCAAAAATCCGCCACCGCTTGGGAATCCGAAAGCGGCAAGCACAAGGTCTCCGGCTCCAGAGCCGCCTCCGCACGCAACGCAGCACACGTACCCGCCGTGGCATACACCGGAATACGCAACCGCTTGCACAACACCCGTAACCCCCGAATGTGGTCGCTGTGTTCGTGCGTTACCAAAACGGCACGAATGGCATCGGGGGCAATCTCCCGCTCCCACAAGGCGCGCTCAATGCGGCGAGCAGACACGCCTGCATCAATCAGCAAGCCCTCCGTCGCCGTGCCAATATATAAGCAGTTGCCGCTACTGCCGCTAAACAGGGGACAAAACCGCGCCATAATGCCGTTCCTTTCTTAAAAAAACGGCGCACACGCCGAGTGTGCGCCGTCCTACTTCCTTACTGTGCCGATTGCAACGCCGGCTCTTCTTCCGAAATACGCTGAATGTCGGCGCCGAGGTTTTGCAGTTTATCTACCAAGTTTTCGTACCCACGCTCAATGTACTGGATTTCCTCCACTTCGGTAACGCCCTTGGCGGCCAAAGCCGCAATTACCATGGCCGCACCGGCACGCAGGTCCATCGCCTTAACGGGAGCCGCATTCAGGCGAGGTACGCCTTGAATAACCGCCAACTTACCGTCTACTTGAATTTCCGCGCCCATACGCCGTAATTCATCTACGTATCGGAAACGGTTATCCCATACCCCTTCGTTGATAATGCTGGTTCCCTCCGCCAACGAGAGCAGAACCGCAATTTGCGGTTGCATGTCCGTGGGGAAACCGGGATGCGGCATCGTTTTTACGTTGCAATGACGCAACGGATGCGTGGCACAAACACGAATTTCCTCGTCAAATTCTTCAATTTGGGCACCCATTTCCTGTAACTTGGCGGTAATGGATTCCAAGTGTTTGGGAATAATATTGCGCACCGTAACGTCGCCACCCGTTGCCACCGCCGCCGCCATATAGGTTCCGGCTTCAATTTGGTCGGGAATAATGGAATAACTGGTACCGTACAAGCGCTCCACACCGCGAACCTTAATAACGTCTGTACCCGCGCCGCGAATATCCGCGCCCATGGAATTCAAAAAGTTTGCCAAGTCCACAATGTGGGGTTCCTTAGCGGCGTTTTCTATCACCGTAATGCCCTGCGCGTAAACCGCGGCAAGCATAATATTCACCGTGGCACCAACGGAAACCACGTCCAAATACACGGAACTGCCGACTAATCCATCCGTACAAGCGCTAATCATGCCGTTTTTCATCGGCAACACGCGCGCACCGAGCGCAGTAAAACCCTTAAGATGCTGGTCAATGGGGCGAACCCCAAAATAACAGCCGCCCGGCATAGGCACGCTGGCCTTGCCGAACCGCCCTAACAACGCGCCGATAAAATAATAAGAAGCGCGCATTTTTTTAGCCAAATCGTGCGGCACGGTTTGTGTTACAATCGTGCGGGAATCAATTTCTACCGTGTGAGCATCAATACGACGCACCATAGCGCCCAAAGCCGCCAAAATTTCCAAGGCAGTATCCACATCGGCAATGCACGGGATATTTTCAATACGGCACACACCGTTGCACAACACCGCGGCGGGCAAAATAGCCACCACCGCGTTTTTAGCACCGCTAATGTCAACGGTGCCGACAAGCCGCCGCTCACCGTTGATAATGTATTTATCCAAACGTACCCACTCCCCGCAAGCGTAATAAAATTCTGCTATGTAGGATAGTTGTATTCAAAGGCCCAAACGCCCTCTAATTCACTCCAAAATACAGTATACCATAGAATTTCAAAAAATCAAATATTTTCTAAAATTTCTTGCACTTTTTTATTTCAAACCACCATATCTAGTATCGGCAATATTTTAATTTTTAATCGCACAAGGTTTTTCCAAGCAAAAAAGAAACACACACGCGTCGCGTGTGTGTTTCCAAAATTTTCATTAAAAACCAAGCGGTTCGGCTACCAACACCACTTTAATGCGGTTTTTCTCCCGCTGCCATCCCAACGTTAGGTAAGAACAGCAAATCCGTGTGTCTGTATCACATCCGTCGGTACAAAAATCGCCGTCCGCGGCAGTGCAACATCCGGTTTTTGCGCACGGTGCCGCACTGTGCAACCGCGCGGCGTTTTTGGGCGCCGCCACGGTTTTAACGCGGCGCGCTGCCTCGTTCAAATCGGGAACAATTTTATTGCACCCAACCACCAAGATGACCGACCGTGGGCCAAAACACAACGCCGCAATACGGTTGCAGTTACCGTCCACACAGTAAATTTCCCCGCGTTCCGTTACGGCGTTGGCGGA
>JAZRRV010000213.1:0-3757 GCA_045651085.1 Acutalibacteraceae bacterium | reverse complement strand
CCCACCAACCGCGACACCGTGTGCTTTTCCATATATTCCGACATATCCAGTCGAATCATCGCATTTTCGTCACCGAACATCGCCTCTGCCAATGCCTTGCACAGTTCGGTTTTGCCCACACCGGTGGGCCCCAGGAAAATGAAAGAACCAATGGGGCGGCGCGGGTCTTTTAACCCCACGCGCCCGCGCCGAATGGCGCGCGCTACGGCAACCACGGCTTCGTCCTGCCCCACAATGCGCTGGTGCAAAATGTGTTCCATATTGAGCAAGCGTTGGCCTTCTTCTTCGGTGAGTTGTACCACCGGCACGCCCGTCCATCCGGATACAATCTCCGCAATGTCCTGTGCAGTGACTTCACCGGTAACGGCAGCGTTTTTCTCTTGCCACTGTGCGCGTTGCTCCTCCAACTGCTCGTTCACACGCTTTTCTTCATCGCGCAATCTCGCCGCCCGCTCAAAGTCTTGTTCGTTAATGGCGGATTTTTTCTCCGCTTCCAGCCGTTTCACTTCCTCCTCCAACTCGCGCACATTGCCGGGCGCGGTGAACGCGCGCAACCTCACGCGAGAGGCCGCTTCGTCAATTAAATCAATGGCTTTGTCGGGCAAATAGCGGTCCGCAATATAGCGGGTGGAGAGTTGAACGGACGCGCGCAGTGCTTCGTCGGTGATTTTTACTTTATGATGCGCTTCATACTTGTCGCGCAGGCCACGCAAGATTTCTTCGGTCTCCTCGGCGGTGGGCTCGCCCACGGTAATGGGCTGAAAGCGCCGTTCCAGCGCGGCATCTTTTTCGATGTGCTTGCGGTACTCTTCCAGTGTGGTGGCACCGATAACCTGAATTTCGCCACGTGCCAGTGACGGTTTCAGAATGTTGGCGGCATCCACCGCGCCCTCCGCCGCACCTGCACCGATAAGCGTGTGAATTTCGTCAATGAACAGCACCACATTGCCCGCTTTGGCCACTTCTTCCAGCGCGTTTTTAATGCGTTCTTCAAAATCGCCGCGGTATTTGGTGCCTGCCACCATACCGGTTAAATCCAGCGTTACCACGCGTTTGTCGCGCAAGGTATCCGGCACTTCTTGTGCCACAATGCGCTGTGCCAAGCCCTCCGCCACGGCGGTTTTACCCACACCGGGTTCCCCGATAAGGCAGGGGTTGTTTTTGGTGCGGCGCGATAAAATTTGTACCACGCGCTGAATTTCCTTGGCACGACCGATTACGGGGTCGAGTTTGCCGGCTTTGGCCATTTCGGTTAAATCACGACCGAATTGGTCCAGTACCGGTGTTTTGCTGTTGCCTGCCGGCTTGCCGCCGGTAGCGGATGCACCGCGGGTTGCCGTGTCGGCGGGTGCAGCGCCGATGGCGCGAGCAATATCCTCCATAATCTCGGCGGGACGAGCACCCAGTGCCGCCAGCAACCGCACCGCCACACTGGTTTCATCGCGCAGTATGGCTGCCAACAAATGCTCGGTTCCCACAAAATTCTGTTGCATGCCGCGCGCTTCCATAACGGCGGTTTCCATTGCCCGCTTGGTGCGGGGGGTAAAATCCTCCGGCGCTAAATGGGTAAATCGTCCGCCTGCCTCGCTTTCGGTAATCTTTTCGCGGTAGGCGCCCGCCGTAATGCCGCGGCCCGCCAGCACCGTTGCCGCCACACCCGTACCCTCGCTGAGCAAACCCAGCAGCAAATGCTCGGTACCGATATAGGTATGCCCCAATTCTTGCGCGGCTTCAATGGCGGCGTTTAGGGCAACGTTGGCTTTTTCGGTAAATCCCTTAAACAAATATTTCATCGTGTTGTCACTCCTTTTCGCACCAGTTCCGCACGACGGATGTCCCGTTGCGCGGGTTCCAGTTCCTGACCGGCACTTTCCATTAACGCGCCGGCTTGCGCTTCTACCAACAAGGCGTTGAGCGTATCCAGTGTGAGCGTGTTCATCCACCCGAGCGCGACCCCCACACGTATGTGGGAAATCCGTGTCATAAACTCCTCACTTGTGAGCAGACGGGCGTTTTGCAAAATGCCCAGCGAACGGAATACGCGGTCCTCAAACGCGGGATTGTCTTGCCACTGCTCGCGGCAGGTGCGCTCCTCCCGCACAATCTGCGAGACAATGCTGCGCAGGTTATCTATCGCCTCCTGCTCGGTCAGCCCCAGCGTAACCTGATTGGAGAGTTGGTACAACGCACCTTCCGGCTTGCTCCCCTCGCCGTACAATCCGCGAATGGTGAGCCCCAATTTGGAAACGGTGGCACTGAGTTGCTGTACCAACCCCTTTTCCTGCAATGCCGGCAGATGCAACATCACCGAAGCACGCATACCCGTGCCCAGATTGGTGGGGCACTGAGTGAGATAACCCAATCGCTCGTCAAACGCAAACTGTAAGCGGCTGTCTAAGTAATCGTCCCAGCAGGCGGCCTCTTGCCACGCACTGTCCAAATCAAAACCGGCACGCAACACCTGAATACGCAGGTGATCCTCCTCATTTACCATAATGCTCACACTCTCGTCGGGCGAAACCAACAATGCCTCGCCCGCCGTATCGGCGGCAAATTCGCGGCTGATAAGGTGGCGCTCCACCATTGCCAGCAGTTCCCGCGGGAGAAATTCGCTCATTCGGCGGCGCTCAAACGCGCACGGCTGGTCTTCGGGGAACGCTCCAAATACCTGTGCCACCACGCTCTCCCGTTGCTCAGCACTCATCCGCGAGGGGAACGGCATATGCGCCAAATCGCGCGCTAAGCGAATACGGGTGCTGATAACCACGTCGCCCTCCGCGCCGCTGTGATAATACCATTTTTGTTGTGCCATTATGCCTCGCCCCCTTGCTCCAATTCACGGATACGGTCGCGCAGTGCGGCGCAGGTCTCGTAATCCTGCGACGCAATACACGCCGCCAATTTATCGCGCAGTTCCTGTAATTCGCGTTCTTTTTTTACGCTTTCCCCCGCTTGCACCGCCACCTTTCCGGTGTGCCGCGTTTTGCCGTGAATACGCTGAATGGACGGCAGTAACCGGTCGTAAAACGTAAGGTAGCAGGTGGGACATCCGGGCCGCCCTTGCTCCGCAATTTCGCCAAAACTGCGCCCGCAATCGGGGCAACGCACCGTATCCGCCTGCATTTGTGCGGCGGGTTCGGCAAACAAGGAACCCCAAAAATCTCCCAAATCCAGCCCAAACCCGCCAAACGTGGAACCAATGCCCTGCTTGGCGGCACACTGGGCACACAAATGCAACTCCGTGGTGTGGCCGTTCACTGTCTTTTTTACAAACGCGGTTGCGGGGTTTTTGCCGCAAGAATCACAATACATACTACCTTACCTCCTTATACCGTATAAGCCGTTAACATTTGTTTTAACTGCGAAGCGCGCAAACGGTCGCGCAACTCCGCCGGAATATCGCGATAACTTCTATCGGACAACGCCGCCGCCATAATACTCGCCGCGCGTTTGGTAATAAACCCTTGGTACACCATACTCTGCAAAATGGCCTCTGCCGCCGCGGGTACCAATTCCTCACCAATGGAATTCACCACGTGCATCAGCGGTGTGATTTCTTTCTGCACGGGTACCCGACGAATACGAATGTATCCCCCGCCGCCGCGCCGACTTTCCACCACATACCCTTGCGCCGGCGTAAATCGCGACGATAACACGTAGGTGATTTGGCTGGGTACGCACCCCAACTCCTCCGCCAGCAGATTGCGCTGCAATTCCGCAGCACCGTTTTCTGCCTGCTCCATACATTGGAGAATAT
>JAZRRV010000212.1:0-6538 GCA_045651085.1 Acutalibacteraceae bacterium | reverse complement strand
GATACCATTTTGCAATCCTCCGTTATACTAGGGTTGTTTTAATTTTACCGCATTTTGCCTGTTTTTGCAAGTACTAATTCACAGGATTTACAAGAAATTGCAAAACAGGCGGCAAAAGCCGCCTGTTTGCTATACATTATTACTCTTCTTCTACCTTGTTTTCGGCAATCACCTTTTGCGCCACCACCGCGGGCGCTTCCTCGTAACGGGTAAATTCCAACGTAAAGTACCCTCTGCCCTGCGTGGTAGAGCGCAGCATACTGGAATAATCACCCATTTCCGCCATCGGCACCTCCGCCGTTACGCAGGTAATGCTATGGTCCTCGGCGGTGGGCTCCATACCGATAACACGGCCGCGGCGCTTGGTGACGTCGCCCATAATGTCGCCGGTGTTATCGTTAGGCACAAACGAGTTCAGCGTACCAATCGGCTCCAACAACGCGGGCGACGCCTGCGCAATACCCGCCTTATACGCCAACGAGGCCGCCGTTTTGAACGCCATTTCCGAGGAATCCACCGGATGGTACGAACCGTCCACCAACGTGGCCTTTACACCTACCAGCGGGAACCCGGCCAGCACGCCGTGCAACGCACTATCTCGCAAGCCCTTTTCCACGGCGGGGAAATAGTTTTTGGGCACGGAACCGCCGAACACGGTCTCCTCAAACACCAATTCCTCGCTGTCGCACGGTTCAAACTCAATCCACACGTCGCCAAACTGACCGTGACCGCCGGATTGCTTTTTATGCCGCCCCTGCACCTTTACCTTGCTGCGAATTGTTTCACGATAAGGCACTTTGGGAGTCTGCATCGTCACTTCCACGCCAAATTTGCTCTTCAGTTTGGAAACCGTAACCTCCAAATGCTGCTCACCCATACCGGAAAGCACCAACTCTTTGGTCTCGGTGCGTTGTTCCAGCGCAATGGTGGGGTCCTCCTCACGCAGACGGTTCAAGCCGGAAACGATTTTTTCCTCGTCCCCCTTGTTCTTGGCATACACCGCCATGGAAAGCGACGGTGATTCGTAAGCCACACCGGGCAATACCACCGGACGTATCGGTGCGCACAACGTGTCGCCCGTGTTGACGGATGCCAGTTTGGCAACGGCACCAATATCCCCCGCCACCACGCAGGGAACTTCCTCCTGCTTTTTACCGCGCACCATAAACAATTTTCCCAACTTTTCGTTGGTGCCGGTACGCATATTCGTCAGCAAGCAATCGGGCGTGATGGTGCCGCTCACCACTTTGAAGTACACCAACTTGCCCACAAACGGGTCCACCACGGTTTTGAACACGGTAGCCACGGTCTGCGCTTGCTCGTTCACCTTCAGTTCCACGGGGTCACCGTTCGGGTCAACGCCCGTTTCGCCCGCCACGGTTTCCGCCCACGGCGCCAGCCACATCAGGCCGTTGAGCAACTGGTCAACGCCCTCCATTGTTTGGGAAGCACCGCAATATACCGGCAAAATCTCGCCGCGGCGCACACCGGTTGCCAAACCGAGGATGAGTTCATCCGGTGTAAAGTCCACGCCGGAAAAGTATTTTTCCATCAGTTCTTCGCTGGTTTCCGCCACCGCTTCGTTAATGGCGGTACGCAACCCTTCCAGCCGGTGACCCATATCCGGAATGGGACATTCGGTCGGCTTACCGTCCGCATACGTATATGCTTTGTACTCCAGCAAATTCACATAACACTGCACCTTATGGTCCACCACATACGGCACAACAATCGGGCAAACCGTTGGGCCAAACACGGTTTTCAGTTCCTCAAACACGCGGTAAAAATCGGCGTGCTCACTGTCCAGTTTATTTACAAACAATAATTGCGCAATGCCCTTTTTCTTGGCGGCGGCACGTGCTTTTTGTGCGCCCACCGTTACCCCGCTCTTACCGGACAAAACAATCACCGCACTGCCCGCCGCGCGAATGGCCTCGCTCATTCCACCGGCAAAGTCAAACGAACCGGGAGCATCCAACAAATTGATTTTGGTATCCTTCCACTCCACCGGAAGAAGCGATAACGCCACCGAAGCTCCCCGCTTAATCTCTTCCGCATCAAAGTCACAAATGGTATTGCCGTCTGCAATTTTTCCCAACCGGTCAGAGATGCCGGTTAAAAATGCAACCGCCTCCGCCAACGAGGTTTTGCCCGACCCCGCGTGGCCAACCAACGCAACGTTGCGGATATGTTTGGCATTATACTGCTTCACAATGGACGCCCCTTTCCGGCACCGTCAAATGACAATACCGCTCGAAATTTGACAATAATACACAAAAACTTTCAAGTGTAGCATTGTTCTTTGACCATTATAACCTATTTTTTCAGAAAATTCAACCTATAATTTTGTGGTTTTCATAAAAAACCACCCTCTACAACGCGCAGAGGGTGATTTCACAATAAAGCAACAAAGTTATCCTTTGGCAAACAACAAGGCAACCAGCGAAAGCAGCAACGATGCCGCGCCCACATACTCCATAGCGTACAGCGGTGGGAACACGATGCCGCCGAGCAACGCCGCCACCGCGACGAGCGATAAGCCGGTTAACCCCACCAATGCCTGCAGCACGGAAAACAACCGCACGCCGCCGCGCAACCGCCGGCACTGCGTGAGTGCCATCAACGCGCCAAGCATACCGCCGCCGGAAACGATGTCCGCCGATTCGCACGGCGAAACGCCGGAAACCAGCGATTCAAACGAACGGCCGGCAGGCGCGCCCAACAGTTCCACGTAAAATCCGTCCAATTCAAACACAGAAGTGAGCAACGCTTCACTGATGTTCTGGTCGCACGTACGCACCAATAACGTGATTTTACGCTCGGTGAGCGATTTTAACACTTGTTTTACCACCGGGTCAGCGGTGTAACTGATAACGAACATGGCCGATAATTCGCCCGCAATGGACAAATACACCAACTGCCGCCCGTTTTTAGCATACCGTTCCTCGTAATCGCGGGAGGGAATATCAATGCCGTGGTTGTCCAGCAACTTGCGGTTGCCGATAAGAATACGCCGCCCGCTAATCCACCCGGACAACCCCATATCCTGCTCATACACCAAGGTATCCACCTCGTGCAACATATCCACTTTGCCCACAATCATCCGGCGAAACGCGTGCGAAAGCGGCCCGCCCGCACGTACCGAAACCGAAGCCGCGTCCAAAATCGCCTCGTCAATGCGGGTGCCGGAAAACGTTTTAATACCGTGCAACAGCACGCTGCTTTCGGGGAATAAGTCCATAGCGTCCAACGCTACGGCGTGCATCGTACCGTAGGTTTCTACCGCGCGGTAGCCGGCCGTTACCGTGCGATGCCGCCGCGCCCGCGCGCTTGCGGCAAACAACGTGGCACGTACCGATAACAGCACCACCACAGGGGCGGAAACCAGCACCATACTGCAAAACAAGGTTACCGCAAAAATCCACGCGGTAAAGCCGTTAAGCAACAAATACGTGAGCGCCGCGAGCAGCGATATGCCAAGCGTTACCGGAGCATACCAGCGCAGGAGGCCGACAGACGGCTCAAACCCCTGCCCGTTTTCCGCATACCCTTCCACGCTTTCCGTGCGGCGGAAATACGCCACGCGCGGCATACCCAACGCCACGGCGGGACGCCCAATTTCCTCCGCGGTGGCACCATCGGTAATGCGGCGCACCGCCAATTTATCCCCTGCCGCCGCAATGACCGCCAAATCCCTGCTTTGGCGGGTCACTTCCAAACGGTGGGTAATCTGCAACACCAACAACCCTAACCCGGCCAGACCCGTCAGCAACGGGCAAGAGCCGTCGGCAACGCCGGAGGTATTCAGCCCCAGCAGCGCCGTATGTACAACCGTTAAAAACGACGCCGCGGCTACCACGCCTTCTGCCGTCACCTGACGTTTGGCAAACAGCGCTTTCAGCCCAACGCTCCATTCTTTCCAGCCCGCAACCAGCAACACGGCGAACAACACCAAATGGAGAATTAAATACGAAACCGGTTCCATTGCCACGGCGGGCGAAGCCGCGGAAAACGCCGCCATAAAGAACAGCAGTACCTCCACAAATGCCGTTAACATTAAGGTGATGCCCGAACGATGCAACTGTGCTTTCAAAACGTGTTGCCGTTCCGCTATCGGCACGGTTTCCAACGTTTCCTGCACGGGGATGTCTTCATCCGAATCCGCGTCTACCACCGGTTCCACCGTCACGGGTTCTTCGGTTGCAGCTTGCTCAGCTTCTGCCACTTCGCGCTGTAACTGTTCGCGCCGTTGCGAAAAATCTTGAATTTTCTCTTGCCGAATACGGCGCAATTCTTCCTCCGGAGCAATCTCAGCCACCGTATCCTCTTCCTGCGCAAACCCTTCCAGCATCAGTTGCGTGGCCTTATCGTCCTCCGCCACCAGATGACTTCCGCCTGCTTCCGCCAGTTCAATCACTTGTGTTTTTTCCACTTCGTCGTTACCCAACGAAATTTCACGCGTATCATCCGGTACCGCAACGGGTACGGTTTCAAACACCGCCGTATCCTCGTCCGGTTGTTCCGTGAGTAACGGTTCCGCCGTCACACGGCGGCGACGAAACAGACCGCGCTTTTTCCGCTCGGGCTGTTTTTCCTCTATAGGGGGAACCAAATCATTCACGGCAACCGCTTCGTCCCCGCCGCCCAGCGACGGAAATTCCGTGGTCGTCGGTTGTTCGCTCGCAACGGGCGCTCCCGCCGCGTGTCGCGCATTGTACGCCGACATATCGTCTTTTCGTTTCATCTGCATCACCCTATCGTTTTTATCGTTCCACCGATTTCAAACCCAGCCGCTGGCGGGTTACCTCATACACAATAATCCCGCAAGCCACCGAGGCATTGAGCGAATTGATGTTGCCGCACATCGGCAAGGACAAAATATGGTCACACTGTTCGCGTACCAAGCGGCTAATGCCGTGCCCTTCCGAACCGACCACCAACGCCACCGCGCCGGTCATATCCGTTTGGCACCAAGGGCTGCCGTCCATATCCAACCCGTACACCCACACACCGCGTTCTTTTAAGCGGCGCAACGTTTCGGTAAGATTGGCCACCCGCACTACCGGTACATACTCCACCGCACCGGCCGAGGTTTTGGCCACCGTGGCGTTTAAGCCGACCGAGCGCCGCTTGGGAATGATAACTCCGTGGCAACCGGCCGCCTCCGCACTGCGCAACACCGCGCCCAAATTGTGAGCATCCTCCAGCCCGTCGCACACCAAGATGAACGGCGGTTGCCCCGCTTGCTCCGCACGCGCAAAAATGTCTTCCAGCGATGCGTATTCCTTGCAGGCGGCAAACGCCACCACGCCCTGATGATGCTCCCCGCCCACCGTGGTCAGTTTGCGGGAATCCACCTCTTTTACCGGCACGCCGCTTTCCTTGCACTTGGCACGAATCACGCCAATACTGCCGCCACGCTCACCCGTGGCAATCCACACACTGTCCAGCGCGCGACCGGCACGCAACGCTTCCATTACGGCGTTGCGACCGACCAAACGGTCTTCCGGAATGGCGTCCATTGGTTGGTGCATACCGCCAAAACCTCACATTTCTCCTTATAATGTTTCAGTATAGCACATAAAATCGAAAAAGGGAAGCCCGTTTTTGCGTGTTTAGTAAAAAACCTTTACAGAAGCGAAAAAATATGTCATACTAAACCAAAAGGAGTGAAGACAATGAACATTGCCGTCGTTACCGGTGCTTCGTCCGGTTTGGGTCAGCATTATGTACACGAACTGATTGCGCAGGTGCCGTCGTTGGATGAGATTTGGTTGGTTGCCCGCCGCCGTGAACGGTTGGAGGCATTGGCCGCGACCTACCCCACCGTTTCTTTTCGTTGCTTGCCGTTGGATTTAAGCCAACCGGAAAGCCGCGATACCTACCGCCGCGCCTTGTGCGAGGCAGGCGCTACCGTTAGCGTGTTAATTAACAACGCCGGCTACGGCAAACTCGGCAACTTTGCCGAGCAACCGTTGGAGGAGCAAACCGGTATGGTCGCGTTAAACTGCGAAGCGCTCACGGCGGTTACCCACCTCACCTTACCGTTTATGGCGGCGGGGAGCGGGATTTTGAACGTTAGTTCCATTGCCTCGTTTGCGCCGACGCCGCGTATGACGGTGTATTGCTCCACCAAAGCGTACGTCTCCTCATTTTCCCGCGCTTTGCGTGCGGAACTGCGGGTACGCGGTATTCACGTGCTGGCGGTTTGCCCCGGCCCGATGACCACGGAATTTTTGGAGGTCGCCGCCATTACCGGTCACTCCAAAGCGTTTCAAACACTTCCCTATTGCCGCCCCCAAACGGTAGCGCACCGTTCACTGCAACGTCTGCTGCGCGGCAAAGGGTGGTATACCAACCGCGTGGTCTACAAAATTTACCGCGTGCTTACAAAACTCGTTCCCCATTCGTTACTGTTACCGCTTACCAAAGTGTAACACCACCCAAAAGGGCTGTGACACCGTGTCACAGCCCTTTTGTTTGCCTCTCTTGCCGCTTCGGCTAAGCCGATTTCCGGAAAGTCGGATCGTAGCCATGT